>CAVIVK010000099.1:0-3907 GCA_963645975.1 Bifidobacteriaceae bacterium
CACCTTCACACCGACCACGCCAACGGGGCGGCGCAGCTCTTATCCCGCGTGCACGTCGGTACGCTCTATCTGCCGCGCGAGACGGAGGGCTCGTCCCTGCTCGCGGAAATCCTCTCTGCCGCAGAGCGGCAGGGGACGAGGGTGGAATACGTGACCGAGGACATGACGCTGCCGCTCGGCACATCTTTGCTCACCGTATGGCCGCCGCTGCTGCCGGAGTCGGAGGACGCCAACGAAAACGGCCTCATCCTTGAGGCCGCGCAGGGCGATTTTGAGGCGTTCATCCTCGGCGATGCGCCCTCCAAGGCGGAAAAGGCGCTTGTGGCGTCCTCGCCGATGCCGGATGCGGAGGTGCTGTTCGTGGCGCACCACGGCTCGAACACCTCTACCTGCAAGGAACTTCTGGAAGCGATCACGCCGGAAACGGCGGTCATTTCCGTTGGATATAATACCTATGGCCACCCGACGCAGAAGGTTCTCGACCGGCTGGCCAAATACAATATCACCGTGCTGCGCACGGATACCGACGGCGAGATCACGCTTACCGCCGGGGAGGAGTAAAAACTATGGCAAAGCCGTCTTTCGGCAAAAAGGAAGCGCCGCTCGACTATGGCGCGCTCGTAAAAACTCTCCGTGAGAACGGCCCGGGGAAGCTCTATCTTCTCTGGGGCGAGGAGGATTATCTTCTCACGGACTTCGTTTCGCGCCTGCGTGCCGCGTGTGTCGGCACGGAGGAGGACGAATTCAACGCAAAGCGCATCGATTCTCCCACGCCCGCGGCGAACGATATCGCCGAAGCGCTCGACGCCATGCCGTTCTTCGGCGAACGGACATTTGTGGAGCTGCGCGGATTTGATGTGAACAAGTGCCGTGACGAGCGTACCACGGCGCTCTTTTCGGACATTCCGGACTGGTGCACCGTTGTTATCACGCTGCCGACGGGCGTTGATCCGGACGGGCGGCTCGCCTTCATAAAGCAGCTCAAGGCCGCGGGCAAGGCCGTGAACTTCACGGCGCAGACCGGCGCGCCGCTCAATAACTGGATCGTCCGCCGCTTTGAAGCGGGCGGCAAGCGCATCGACCGCGACGCCGTGGATCGCCTTGTGTTCCTCTCCGGGGATCTCATGAACCGGCTCATCCCGGAGATCGCGAAGATCTGCGGCTATGTTCCCGGCGAGCGCGTCACGGTGCAGGACGTCGAAAAGCTCGCGCACCACATCCCGGAGGCGGACGCCTTCCAGATGACCGAGGAGATCGCCCGCCGGAACTACGACGGCGCAGCGGCCAAGCTCGCGGAGCTTCTGGCAGGAGACGCCGAGCCCATCGAGATCATGGGCGTGATCGGCTGGCAGGTGCGGCAGCTCTATGCCGCGAAAATCGCTGAAAAGAGCGGCCGGGGAACGCCGTTTCTCATGGAAGTTCTCGGCACCTCGAGTGAGTACCGCGCACGAAAGCTTGCCGAGACGGCGGCGAAATTCTCCCTTCCGGCGCTCACAAACGGCGTGCGCCTGTGCGCGGAGTATGCGATGAAGCCGCGCGAGAGCGGCGCGATCACCGACGCTGAGGCGGTCAAGGAGTTTCTGATCCGCTTCGCGATGGAGGCGCGCCGTGCTTAAAATCAAGGAGGCCATCGTCGTCGAGGGACGGTACGACAAAATCGCGCTTGAACCGCTCGTCGATACCGCGATCTTCACGACCGACGGATTCGGCATATTCAAAAATAAAGAAAAGCTCGCGCTGCTCCGGCGCGTGGCCGAGCAGCGCGGGCTCATCGTCCTCACGGACGCGGACGGCGCGGGGCTCGTCATCCGAAACCGTCTGCGCGGCGCGATAAGCGCGGCGCATCTCAAGCACGCCTACATCCCGGATGTGCCGGGGAAGGAGCGGCGCAAGAGCGCTCCATCGCGCGCCGGAACGCTCGGCGTGGAGGGCATGAAGCCGGAAATCCTGGAAGAGGCGCTGCGCCGCGCCGGGGCAGAGTGCGATACGGAGACGCGCGAGAAAGTCACCAAGGCCGATCTCGCCGCTCTCGGTCTCTCCGGCGGCGCGGACAGCGCCGCAAAGCGCCGCGCCCTGCAGAAAAAGCTTGCGCTGCCGGAAAATCTCTCGGCCAACGCGCTGCTCGATGCGGTGAACTCACTCTATACGCGCGAGGAGTTTCTATCGGCGGCGCAGACTTTCGAGCACGAAGGCCGCAGCGTTGCCGAGCAGGAGAAAGCCGCCGGAGGCGGTCTCGAGCTCGGCGGCGAGCCGGTAGAGAGCGTAGGTGCGCGGCGTGAGCGCGCCGATATGTAAAAGAATCATCACCGAGCAAAAGAGCATCGCGCAGCTTACGCAGAGCGTTCCACGCACCATGCCGAATGTCTCCTCGCTGAGCGGGGAGAAAAGATACTTCATAAAAATCACCGCTTCCATTGTACCCGTCCGGCATAGTACGCCGCAACGGACAATATATGGAAGCGGTGTTTTTCTGTTTCGTCCTCATTGGACGCCGCTTTCGTTTTTCCCGCTTTTTGTAACCGTATCTTGTCTTGTGGCGGTGCGCGGCGTATGGTATAATGTGTTGAAAAATGTTTCTTTCAGGGGGTAACACCGTATGAAATGCCCGTTCTGCGGCTATGCGGAAAGCAAGGTCATCGACTCCCGCCCGGCGGACGAAGGCGCGTCCATCCGGCGGAGAAGAGAATGCCTCGCCTGCCAGCGCCGGTTTACAACGTATGAGGTCATGGAGCGCCTGCCGCTCGTCGTCGTCAAGCGCGACGGCAGCCGCCAGACGTTTGATAAAAATAAGCTCATCAACAGCATGCTCAAAGCGTGCGAGAAGCGTTCCGTCGCCCTCGGCGATCTTGAACGCATCGCCAATGAGATCGAACAGGAACTGCAAAACCGGCTCGAGCGCGAATGCCCGACGAGCGAGATCGGCGAAATGGTCATGAAGCGCCTCAAATCGCTCGACGAGGTCGCCTACGTCCGCTTCGCCTCGGTCTACCGCCAGTTCAAGGATATCAACACCTTCATGGAAGAGCTGACGCATCTTCTGGAGGACAAGGCTTAAAATACGCTCCGGAAGCTCACGTGCTCCATGGAGTCGATGCTCTGCAGATGCGCTTTGAGACATTCGATGGCGCTCCCGGCGGCGTCGGCGTCCCGCGTGAGGATCGTTTCAAGCGCGGCATAAAAGGCGTCGGTCGCCGAATCCACCTCCGCGTGGCGGATCATAATATGCGTGTAGTTCTCCGCGCCGTACCATAGCTCGATGGCTTCGCGCAGCGCGTCCTCCGCGGCGCCGTAGTCCTCCGCGCGGCAGTATGCGAGCGCTTCGTCCGCAAGCGCCGTGAGTGAGCCGGTGAGAGAGTCGATGTGCGCAATGTTCCATGCCGCCGCACCGAAGAGCAGCGCGAGCAGTATAGCCGCGGCGATAGCTTTTTTCATGGCCTTTTCTCCCGTTTGGCAAAGTAGACGTTCCCAGCCTTGTCGCAGGTGAGCAGAAACACCTGCTCGGGGCTTTTCACGCCCTGCCGGCGGCACTCGCCGCGCAGCCATTCCTCCGTTTTGCCGCATTTGCGAAGATTCTCGTGCAGTACCGTCCCGTCGCTGATGAGAATGTAGGGGTAGCCCGTCTCCGGCTCGGCGCAGTGGAGCTGCCCGGCGGTAACGGGGCGCTCCGCGGGCGTGAGGATAACGTTAAGCGTGCCGTCCGTTTCCAGAATGGCGTACTCGACCGTCGAAAGGTCGGTAACGCTCTGGCGGCGCAGCTCTTCGGTCAGCTCGTCTACGGAAAACCGGCAGCGGTGCATCTCTTTTTGATTGATCGTGCCTTTCTCGATGAGGAAGCACGGCTTGCCGAAGAGCGCCGCGCGCAGCTTCTGGCTGCGGAGCGTGACGCCGGAGAGGATAAGCTCCAGAC
>CAVIVK010000099.1:3917-5727 GCA_963645975.1 Bifidobacteriaceae bacterium
GACAGAAAAGCGTCAGAATGGAGACAAGCCCGTTCATCAGCGGGATGCCGATATCCTGCAGGGGGAGCGACGCTAAGTCCGCCACCAGTACGGAAACGACCAGCTCCGAGAGCTCCAGCTCGCCGAGCTGCCGCTTTCCCAGAATGCGCATGCACAAAAGCAGCACCGTAAAAATGATGATGGTGCGAAACATTACAATAGCCATAGAAATATTTTGACCCAAGGAGAGTAAATTATGAGCGAAGAAAAAAAGATCGGCGGGCGCGCCTTCGGTGAGACGCTGAACGTCGAAAAATTCATCGAAGAGCAGATCGCGCTCATTCGTGAGCAGGTCGGCGACGGCAAGGTGCTTCTGGCGCTTTCCGGCGGCGTGGACAGCTCCGTTGTGGCGGCGCTGCTGCTCAAAGCCATCGGAGACCAGCTTTACTGCGTGCATGTGAACCACGGTCTCATGCGCAAGGGCGAGAGCGAGCAGGTCATTAAGGTGTTCCGCGAAGAGCTGGGCGCAAATCTCACTTACGTGGACGCGACCGACCGTTTCCTCGATAAGCTCGCGGGCGTTTCGGAGCCCGAGCGCAAGCGCAAGATCATCGGCGAGGAGTTCATCCATGTCTTTGAGGAAGAGGCCGCGAAGCTTCAGGGCATCCATTTCCTCGGCCAGGGCACGATCTATCCCGACATCGTTGAAAGCGACAAGGGCGTCAAGGCGCACCACAACGTCGGCGGTCTGCCCGAAAAGCTCGGCTTTGAGCTCGTCGAGCCGGTGAAGTACCTCTTCAAGGACGAAGTCCGCCAGGTCGGCGAGGCGCTCGGCCTGCCGCACAGCATGGTGTGGCGTCAGCCGTTCCCCGGCCCCGGTCTCGGTGTGCGCTGCATCGGCGCGATCACCCGCGACCGTCTTGCCGCTGTGCGCGAGTCCGACGCCATCCTCCGCGAGGAGTTTGCGAAGTCCGGCATGGACGCAAAGGTCTGGCAGTATTTCACGATCGTCCCCGATATCCGCACCACCGGCGTTGTGGACGGCAAGCGCACCGAGCTCTGGCCGGTCATCATCCGCGCCGTGAACACCACCGACGCCATGACCGCGAGCGTTCCCCGTCTCGACTGGGAACTGCTCGAGACCGTTACGCGCCGCGTGCAGGCCGAGGTCCCCGGCGTCAGTCGCGTCCTCTACGACCTCAGCCCCAAGCCCCCCGCGACCATCGAGTGGGAATGATTTCATAGGTCAAAAAAAGCCCGTAAACGCTGGACTTTTCAAGCCTTGATGCCCCTCGTGGCAACGTTTTGGCAACAGAATTTCATTATTCACAAGAAAAGAGCTATCTGATTTCAAAATGAAGTCAGGTAGCTCTTTTTGTTTATTTATTTTGTTCTTCTTTCAATGCCTCGACGAGCATATCACTAAGTTCCTGCGACGGCGTGATCTTGTGCCACTGACCGGAGGTGTCGTACTTCGGATAGTAATAGCGCCAGCGGTCGTATTCTTCTTTGGTAATCTCCCCTGCTTTCAGCTTGGCGGCGACTGCACCCCATGCAGCAAGCATCCTGTGAAGCGCTGCTGCGTCGCGTCCTTTGTGAATGTGGACACGCAGATGCACCTCATCCTCACACTCGCAGACCTCAAGCCCGTACCGGTCTTCCAGCGTGAACAATGTGTGCATCAGTCCAATATCAGAGTCAATGTCCGGTACGTCCAGCGCTTTAGGAGATACATCAAGCACCTTTGCCAGCGCAGCGGTTACGTCTGCTTTAGGGGTTCTGGAACCATTCTCATACTGCGCAAGGCGAACATCTGCGGATTTCTCCGGAA
>CAVIVK010000100.1:0-2955 GCA_963645975.1 Bifidobacteriaceae bacterium
GCGGACATGATCTTGTCGGTCTCTTCGATGAGTGTCGGGATAAAGCGCAGCGCAATGCTCATCATCATCGAAAGCTCATGCACCGGGAAATGCAGCTTCTTGAGCGGGCTCAAAAGCTGCTCCAGCCCGTCGGTGAGCTGCAGGGGAGAGGTCGTATACGTCAGAAGAAACGTTCCGCACACAAGCAGGATAATGCGAAGCACCATCAAAATTGCGCGGCGGATGCCGTTATCGGTGATGCGCAGCACCCAGAACGAGCAGACCACGTTGCCGTCCGAGTAAAAGAGATTGAGCACCGCCGTTAAGATTACGATCACGATGAGCGGCTTCAGCCCTTTGAAGAGCGCTTTCGGGCGGATGTGTGAGAGAGCCACGCAGAATATAAGCGTAAGCAGCACAAGCGCAGTAGCGCTCCAGTTGTTGGCGGTGAAGAGCGCGGCAATGTAGAGTACCACGGCAATGAGCTTTGTGCGCGGGTCGAGCCGGTGCACGACGGTGTTGCCGGGGAAGTACTGGCCGAGCGTAATGTCCTTCAGCATATACCGGCCTCCTTTCGCGCGAGCAGAGCGGAGGCAAGAGCCTGAGGAGTATAGATGCCCTGCGGAACGTCAATGCCGCGTGCGCGCAGTTCCTCAGCGAGAGAGGCCGCGCCCGGAATGCCGAGCCCCATTTCCCTCAGCTCCGCAGCGTGGGTGAATATTTTCTCCGGCGCGCCGTCAAGCGCGATCTTGCCGCGCCGCATGACGATGAGCCGTTCGGCGTTTTCCGCGGTGACGTCCATGTCGTGCGTGACGAGCACAACGGTGCTCCCCGTGGAGCGGCGGTATTCGGCAATGTTTGCGAGTATTTCGCGGCATCCGGCGGGATCGAGCCCCGCCATCGGCTCATCAAGCACGAGAACCTCCGGCTTCATGGCCATCACGCCGGCAATCGCGATCCGGCGCTTCTGCCCGCCGGAGAGATCGAGCGGAGAGGCCTCAAAGAGCGATTCATCTACCCCGGCAAACTTCGCGCCGAAGCGGACGTGCTCGTCCACTTCCTGCTCATTCAATCCCATATTTTTCGGACCGAACGCAATGTCGCGGTAAACCGTCTCTTCAAAGAGCTGGTATTCCGGGTACTGGAACACCAGACCGACGCGGAACCGGACGGCGCGCAGCGCCTCCTTGGAGCGGTGGATGTCCTCCTCACCAAGCAGCACGCGTCCCGCGGCGGGCTTCAAAAGCCCGTTGAGGTGCTGGATGAGTGTGCTCTTGCCGCTGCCGGTATGGCCGAGCAGCGCCGCGTACTGACCGGCGGGGATGGAGAGATCGATATTGTCGAGAGCGACCTTTTCAAACGGAGTCCCGGCGCTGTAAACGCACCGTACCGACTCCAGACGGATATCGGGCATAACGAAAAACCTTTACTGATGGATTTTTTCTTCGAGCCAGCGGACAATGGCATCGGCGGCCTCCGCGTCAGAGAGCGCGTCAAGCGGCACATCTGCCCCGGCGGCGCGCAGCTCGTGGAGCGTTTCCGTCGTGGCGGGAACGTCCAGACCGATCGAGCGCATATGCTCAACCTGCGAAAAGACCTCCTTCGGTGTGCCGTCGAGCACGAGCTTTCCATCGGATACGACAAGCAGCCGGTCGGCATCGATGCACTCATCCATGTGGTGCGTGATGAGAACGACCGTAACGCCCGTCGCGGCGCGAAGATCGGCGATCGTGCGCAGCACTTCTCGCCGGCCGGAGGGGTCGAGCATGGCGGTGGGCTCGTCCATGACAAGAATTTCCGGCTGCATGGCGAGCACGCCTGCGATGGCAACGCGCTGCTTCTGTCCGCCGGAGAGAAGGTGCGGGGCGTTGCTGCGAAATTCATACATACCGACGCGCTTTAAAGCCTCGTCCACGCGGCGGCGGATCTCCGCCGGGGGAACACCGAGATTTTCGGGGGCGAACGCCACATCATCTTCCACGACGCTCGCGACGATCTGGTTATCGGGGTTTTGGAACACCATGCCGACTGTCCGGCGCACGTTGAGGAGGTTTTCCTCGTTGCGCGTGTCCATGCCCTTGACGGACACCATCCCCTCCGTCGGCACGAGAATGGCGTTCAGGAGCTTGGCAAGCGTGGACTTGCCCGAACCGTTGTGGCCGAGCACGGCGATGAACGACCCCGCCTCGATCGAGAGACTGACGCCGGAGAGCGCATCGCGCTCGGCGTCCGGGTAGCGGAAAGATACGTTATCGAGAGAGATGATCGGTTGATTCATTCAAGCCTCCCAGCGGCAGCTTGCCCCGCAGGGGAGCACGAGACCGCTTTGCGTGACGGGAAGCCCCAGCTCCTCAGCGCGCGAAGAGCCGCCGCGCCGGGCGGTGAAGATGCTGTCGGTAATATACGAGAGCACCGAGGGGGCAAGCCCCGTCGTGTAGGAATTGATGAGAACGAAAAGCGCATCGTCCGAGAGAACGCCGGAGCAGAGCGAGACGAAATCCCAGAGATTGTCCTCCAGCTTCCAAACCTCGCCGCCCGGCCCGCGGCCATAGGACGGCGGGTCCATGATGATGGCGTCGTACCGGTGTCCGCGGCGGATTTCACGCTCAACAAACTTGGCGCAGTCGTCCACGATCCAGCGGACGCTCGCGCCCGCAACGCCGGATGCCGCAGCGTTATCCTTCGCCCAGGCGACCATGCCCTTCGCGGCGTCCACATGGCAGACGCTCGCGCCCGCGGCGAGACATGCAACGCTTGCCCCGCCAGTATAAGCGAAGAGATTCAAAACGCTGATCGGGCGGTTTGCCTCGCGGATCTTTTTCTGCATCCAGTCCCAGTTTGCCGCCTGTTCGGGGAAGAGGCCGGTGTGCTTGAAGTTCATGGGCTTTACGTGAAATGTGAGCGAGCCGTAGCGGATGTCCCAGCTCGCCGGGAGAGCACCCTTATCCCACGAGCCGCCGCCGGTGTGGCTGCGGC
>CAVIVK010000101.1:0-5885 GCA_963645975.1 Bifidobacteriaceae bacterium
TGAATCAGCTCATCCGCGTCATCATTGCGGATGTTTACAGCAGCGGCATCGGCGTACTCAGTATCTCCATCGTGGCAACGGTCTGGTCGTCGGCCATGGGCTTTGCCTCGCTCATCCGCGGACTGGAGGATATCTACGAACAGCCGCGGCGCGCCGGATTTCTAATGCGCCGCGCCCGCGGCATCATCTACACGCTCGGCATGCTGCTCATGATGATCCTCTCGATCGTGCTCGGCGGCTTCGGCCAGCAGATCAAGGCACTCGTGGAGAAGTATTTTCCCGGTTCACAGTCGTTCTTTACCTTTTTGCTGCATTTCCGCTTTGTGGTCGTCATCGCGGTGCTGACGATTTTCTTTGCCGCCATTTTCCGCTGGAGCACCGGGCTGCGCCCGCGCTTTGGGGAAGTTCTCCCCGGCGCGCTGACCGCCGCCGCCGGATGGACGATCTTCTCGTGGGCGTTTTCCACGTGGGTCTCCGTCACGGGGAGCTACGGCACCTACGGTAGTCTTGTAACAGTCGTCGTCGTGATGCTCTGGCTCTATTACTGCCAGTACATTCTGCTTTTGAGCGCGTGCCTGAACCGCGCCTTGCCAAAGTTTCGCCGCCGCGGAGAAACCGAGCCGGAAACCGCCCCGGAACCAACCGAAGAATAAAAAATTCCGTATGCTTGGCATACGGAATTTTTTCTTTTATTTATTTCAGCGCGCCGGAGGCGCCGAGCCGTCCGGAGAGCCACGAAAGGAGCGCCGCGGCAAGCGCGGCAGCTGCCGCCGTCTGCCACGAGAGCAGGAGCGCCGCGCCGCCGATCGAGCCGAGCGCAAAGCAGAGCGCCCATGCAATACCCGCGCCGAGTATGCCGCCGAAAAGGCCGAGCAGGAAGCTCTCCGCGCCGATCACGCCCTGCGCCGACGAGAGTCCCAGCGCGCGGAGCGTCTGAAGCTCGCTCCCGCGCGCCGCCGCGGCGAGCGCCGAGACAAGCACAATAAACGCTGCGGCAAGGAGCGCCGCGAGGACGGTTCCAAGCCGGTCGGCTTTGGAAGAGCTTTCAAGGAGCATGAGCCCCGGCTGCACAAGGCCGGAGGCGGCGTCTGAATAGGTCACGGTCTCGGCATAGCCGCGCAGCACCGTGCCCAGCGTTTCGCGCGCGGCAAAGCTGTCCGCATAGAGCCGCAGCTGTGTTACGGTCTGCGCCGCTTCCGCGCCGAACGCACGAAGATTTCCTTCCAGCGAGCCGGAGGATACGCCGGAAGCAATATACCGGGCAAAAGCGTTTTCCAACGCTTCGCCGGAGAGCGAGGCAATCGTCTGCAAAAGGGCATCCTGCGCCCGCTCCGTCTCCACCGCCGTTCCGGTGAGCTCGGATACCATAGCCGCCTGCTGTGCCGGGGTCTGGCCGACGGCATAACCGCGCAGCGCGGCACGTTTTCCGGCTTCGTCCTGCGTATAGACGCCTTCGCTGTCAAACGGCAGGCCAGTCAAAACATCCGTATCGGGCGAGGCCGTCTGCGCTTTTACGATATCGCTGCCGAGTACGGTCTCCACCGTCCACGTCATGAGTTCCGGCAGATAGGCAGCACCGCCGGTCAGACTCTCGCCGGGAGTCTCCCCCACCGGGCGCAGCACACCGACAATATTGAGCCGCTGCGAGGAGGCGATTTTCGCGGTGAGATACGCCGCATCTCCCCCCATGTAGCCCCAGGTGCCGTCCACATTTTGGACGTACTCGTCCGTCGGCAGCAGCACGCGGAAGGAAAGACGCAGAAGCTCCGTATAGCTGATGTTGGCATTCGCTTCCGGGTCAAGGCCGAGCGAGCGGAGGCAGCTCTCATCCACCTTGCCGCGCGCATCGAGCAGCACCGCCGCTTCGTCGTACCGCTCCGGCCAGCGGCCGGAAACGAGTGTGTAGCGCATCTGCCGCAGCTCTTCCCCTTCGGGGAGCTGCGTCCAAAGTGTGCCGTTTTCCTCGCTGTTGAGCGCTTCCGTTTCGCCGGCGGAGGTATCGCCGCTGAAAATTTGCGGCGTGATGGCATAGCGGCGCTGCACAGAGATCGTTCTCTCGTCAGTGTGGCCGTCGAGCCAGTCGCCAAGCGCGCCAAGGTCACCGGACGGAACGCTCCCGCTATGGAGCGTCACCGGGTAGGCGGAGAGAACCGCCGTCTCGGCCTCCTTCGAACTCTGCTCTCCACCGGAAAAGGCGGCAAACAAAAGGAGGCAGAGAAGCACCGCAAACATCGGCGCGAGCAGCCGCGGCAGAGCACAGCTCTTTTTCTTTTTCAAATTGCCAAGCGCCATGCGCAACCGGACGCCGCCGCCCGCCCCGGCAACGGGCGGAACCGGCGTGCCGGTCTCCCCGGTGTCCTCGTCCGTATCGGAGGCGATCTGTCCGTCATCCAGCGTTATAACGCGTACATTCTCGCCGAATGCTTCCGCGCTTCTTGCTGCGACAATAATGAGATGGTCGCTGGATGCCTCGCCCAAAAGCGAAAGTACCGTCTCCGCGCTCTCCGCGCCGAGGCCGTCCGCCAGCTCGTCCAAAAAGATAACGCGGCCTTTACGCGCGAGCGCACAAGCGAGCGCGCCGAGACGCCGCTCCTCCCCGGAGAGCCGGTTCGGATACACATCCGCCGCACCGTCAAGGCCGAGCAGAGCGAGCGATTCTCTCGCGTTCTCCCGCGCGTCCCGTCGGGCGAAGCCCGCGAGCAGCGCGGCGCGCTCCGCATTTTCCGAAAGCGTAAGATCATCAAAGAAAAGCGTCTCGTCCGCAACGGCGCATTCGCGCCGCCAGGCAGCGCGCCGCGCTTCGCTCCAGCGCGCCGTATTCTCACCGCCGACAAGCATCTCGCCGCGGGACGGAGTCTCCCGCATGGCGAGCAGGTGCAGCAGCGCCGTTTTCCCGCTGCCGGACGCACCGGTGAGCACTACGAGGCCGGTCTCCGGCAGCGTAAGATTCAAACAGCGCAGCGCGTGTACGCTCTTTTTTCCGGCAGAGGACTCGAGCGCAGCATTTTTCAGTTGGATCATAGAAAGGCCCATCCTTTCCCTATTCAGGCACCCTCTTTGGGAGAGCTGGCAGCGGCAGCGCCGCTGACTGAAAGACTTTACAATATAAATATTATACCTTTTGCATAAAGCGCGGTCAAGTCTCCGGTGCAATTCGTCAAAGTTGCGCTTGCAATTCCTTTTTTCGTGCGGTATGATGGAATTACAGAACAGGGGTGCTGGGTTTTCCCGGCTGAGACGGTGCGAATCGAAGCGCCGGTACCCTTTAACCTGATCCGGGTAATGCCGGCGGAGGGAGTACCCATACGGTATTTGTTCTTCAGCCACGTCCGGGATCGGGTGGCTGATTTTTTTATTGGAGGGCTTTTTATGAAAAGCAAACAGACCACCCGCACACTTTGCGAGGGAGCGATCATGGTCGCCATGGCGGTCGTGCTCAACTTCCTCAAATTCGATCTGTTCGCGCAGGGCGGATCGATGAACCTGCTCTTCATTCCCCTGATGGTGTTCGCGCTGCGGCGCGGCCCGGTTTGGGGCATGGGCGCGGGTCTTGTTTTCGGCGTTCTCAAGGCCATCATCGGCGGCGGCATCGCCTACGGCTGGCAGTCGCTCCTGCTCGACTATGCTCTGGCCTACGCGCTCACCGGTCTCGCCGGTCTCACGCCGAAAAAGCCGGTGCTCGGCACCGTCATCGGCGCGCTCGGCGCGCTTCTCTCCTTCGTCCTCAGCGGCGTGATCGTCTGGGGCGAATACATGCCGGACGTGTTCCTCGGCATGGCGATGAAGAACGTGTGGGTATACTCGTTCATCTACAACTTCATCTACACCGCCTTCAACTGGCTCATCGCGGCGATCGTCATTTACTTCCTTTCCAAAAAGACGAAGCTCCTGCAGCCGGAAAAGTAAGACCTTTTTATTATCCTCTCTTTTTTCTGCGCACCGCCTCTCCGAAAGAACCGGAGAGGCGGTTTTTTCGTCTATAAACTGAGAAGTCGTTTATTATATTTGTGTTAAGGAACTTGTCAAAAGGCGGCTTTTTGGTGTATACTAATTTGGTATCTTTATTACTACTGAGAGCGAGGATGAAACCATGCGTGAACGCAGCGCAGCCGGTGGGATCTTCCGCGTCGTTGGGCGCATTCTGCTGATCCTGCTGGTCACCATACTGCTGTTTGCCGTTTTTCTTCTGGGCGTGATGGGCGTGCTGATCCACGGCCCCTCCACGGAAGCGGAGCGGCTTTTCGTGCTGTCTGTCAACGAGACGAGCGCGCTCAAATTTCTGCCGCACATCTATCTCTCCGACGCGCAGGTAGACGCGATCTTGCATCCCGTCAGCACCTCCACGGACGACGAGAGCGCGACGGGCGACAACTTTGTCGAGCTTCCTTATGAAGACGGCCGCACCGTAGAGGATGAAAACACCAACGCTGGACAAGTCGTTGTGGTGGAGCCGTCGGACAATACTGCGCAGAGCGGCGAATGGCTTGAAGTTGTGGACATCAAGGGCTCGACCTTTAAAGGCAAACTCATGATCATCCGTGATCCTTCAAAGGTCGTTGTCGGTACGCTCGACGCTTACGGCGCAAACTACCACGGACTGTATCTTTACGAGTTTATCGATAAGTACAACGCCATCGGCGGCACGAACGCTGGCGGCTTCTACGATCCGAACGGCGGCGGCAACGGCGGCATTCCCGACGGTCTTGTCATGCGCGACGGCGCCATCGCCTATGGCGATCCCGGCACATGGTATCTCAATGTTGTCGGCTTTGACGCCAACCATATTCTCCACGTCGGCGATATGTCCGGCCAGCAGGCGCTCGATCTCGGGCTGGAGAGCGCGGTCAGCTTCTCCCCCGGCCCGGTGCTCGTGAAGGACGGCGAGCTGCAGACCAATCTCGGCGGCGGCATGAACCCGCGCACGTGCATCGGTCAATGCTCGGACGGCACCATTCTCCTGATGGTCATTGAGGGCCGTAAGCCCGACAGCATGGGCGCAACGTATGACGACATCGCCAAGATCCTGTACGACCGCGGCGCGGTCAACGCCGCCAACCTGGACGGCGGTTCGTCCTCGCTCATGTACTATAACGGCGAGCAGATCACCCGCGGTTCGAACATCATCGGCATGCGCCAGATGTCCACCGCCATTCTCGTTTTGAATTGAGGGCAGCTATGGGAAAGCATGAAAAACCTGTATCCGGCACAAGCCGGAAGAGCGAAGCGCGTCTGCCGCGCGCTGAGCGCACCCCCTCCGTCCGCGAGGAGGAGCTGCTTTTTGATATTCCGGAGACCGCCGAGCGCGTGACCGCGTCCCCGGTGGAAGAACTGCCGGAGGAAGCTATCGCGCCCGTTTCGGACGAGTCGCCGGAAGCGGCTGCCGCCCCCATCCCGGAGGAGAGCTTCGAAGCGCCCGCGCCCATGCAGAGACCGGCGCGCCCTGTGCGGCAGGAGGCCCCGGTGCGCCGTGAGCGTCCCGCGCAGGAAGAAAAGCCTGTTCACCGCGAGCGACCTGTGAACGAAGAAAAGCCCGTGCGCCGCGAGCGTCCGGCATCGACAGAAAAGCCTGTCCGTCGTGATCGCCCTGCGAACGAGGGAAAGCCCGCGCGCCGTGAGCGTCCTACGGTAGACGAGGAAGTCGTTCCCGAAAAGAAAAAGGGCGGTTTCCGCAAGGGGCTGCTGACGTATGTTCTTGTGGTAGCGGTCATCTTCCTTGCCGCACTCATCGTGCTCTGGATCGCGCTCGCGCGCTTCCAGAAAAATAAGGACGCCGAAAAGGCCGCCGAGGCCGAGCAGAACGCCATCGTGCTGCAGGAAAAGCAGCATGCCGAGGCTGTGCGGCAGGCGCCGCAGCGCGCGTTTGAAGCGTGGCTCGCCTCCTATAC
>CAVIVK010000102.1:0-8216 GCA_963645975.1 Bifidobacteriaceae bacterium
TTCCTAATCTGAGAGCATTTCTGCTCCGGCAGAACTGCTTCGCATCGGACAGCCTTGGATTTTCGAGGGATTTTTGTTCTTCTTTGGCGACGGCGGGCTGCCGCCCGCCGAGACAAAAAGGGCAAAAAGCACCGAAAAGGCTGGCTGTCCGACGTGCGTGCCCTTGTTAATCGACGCTTATTCCGCATAGAAAAAAGATAAGGGAGTGGATGCCGCCTTGAAGAAGAAAGTGCTTACGCTATTTGCCGTTCTGCTTTGCGCGCTCGTCGTGCTGAACGTTACGGCGCTCGCGGATTTCGGCGATTTTTCCGGCAGCTCGGACTATGATTTCAGCTACGATTACGACGACTGGTCAAGCAGCGATTACGATTCCGGCAGCGACTGGTCGGGCGGCGGAGACATATTCATCTTCGGCGGCGGTGGCGGAGGCGACGGGATCGATTTCTGGACGATCCTCGCGGTAATCGTCATCATCATTATCGTTGCGCAGGTGTTTGGAAAGAATAAGAAGGGCAAGGGCGGCTCGGGCGCGCGGCGCGCCGAGCGTGCCGAGAGCCGCGCCAACCGCGCTGTGCTCACGCCCATCGGCGAATATACGAAGATCGATCCGAATTTCAATTCGGCGGCGCTGTGCGAAAAGGCGGCCAATCTCTATGTGCAGATGCAGAACGGCTGGACGGCGAAGAACATCGAGTCGCTGCGGCCGTACTTCACCGACGCGCTCTTCACGCAGATGGAGCGCTCGCTGCAGGGGTACGTGCAGCGCGGCGAAACGAACGTTGTCGAACGCATCGCGGTGCTGGATGTGACGCCGCTCGGCTTCCACCAGACATCGGGCGAGGACCACATCCTTCTCCGGCTGCGCACGCGCATCACGGACTACACCGTGAACGACGGCACGCAGCAGGTTGTCCGCGGCAGCCGCGAGCAGGAAAAGTACATGACCTACGAATGGGATCTGCTGCGCCCGACCGGCACAAAGACCGAGGCCGAGAGCGGCGAAACAAAGCGCATTACCTGCCCGGGCTGCGGCGCGCCGCTCGACGTGAACGCGAGCGCGCGGTGCCCGTACTGCGGCACGGTGATCCAGCAGCAAGCGCAAAATTGGGTCATCAGCGCCATTCGCGGCATCCGGCAGGAGACCGTATAAAACCGCTGCGGCGAGAGTTGCGAAAGAGGAGAAGAAAAATATGCTTGACGTTGTCGCGCTGGGCGAGCTGCTGATCGATTTTACCTGCCTTTCAACCGACGCGGACGGATACCCGACGATGGCGGCGCATCCCGGCGGCGCGCCGGCAAACTTCCTTGCGGCGAGCGCAAAATACGGCGCAAAGACCGCGCTGCTCGGCAAGGTGGGGGACGATACGTTCGGGCGGCTCCTTCTGGAAACGCTGCGGAAGGCGGGCATTGAAACGCGCGGCATGATCGCCGCGCCCGACGTGTTCACGACGCTTGCTTTCGTAACGCTCGATGCGCGGGGGGAGCGCGAGTTCGCCTTCGCCCGGAAGCCCGGCGCGGATACCTGCCTCTCGTTTTCCGAGATCGATCTCTCTCTGATCGACGAAGCCAGCGTACTTCATTTCGGTACGCTCTCGCTGACCGATGAGCCGTCGCGCTCTGCAACGTATCAGGCGGTTGCCTATGCGAGATCGAAGGGAAAACGGATCACCTATGACCCGAATCTGCGGCTGCCGCTCTGGAAGAGTGCGGCGGAGGCGAAAGAACAGCTCCTCTGGGGGTTGGGGCAGGCGGACGTGATGAAAATCAGCAAAGAGGAAGTGCGCTTCCTCTTCGGCCTTGGCGCGAAAGACGGCGCGGAGCACATCTGTGAGAACTTCCCCGTAAAGCTGGTGTTCGTCACATGCGGTGCAGACGGGTGTTATTTCCGAAACACGCGCGCTGCGGGCTGGGAACCGGCGCTGCCGGGGCTGCATGTTGTGGATACCACCGGCGCGGGCGACATTTTCGGTGGGAGCGCCGTTTGGAAATTGCTGCAATGCGCCGCCGCGCCCGAGGAGCTGGACGAAGCGGCGCTGCGCGATATCGTTTCCTTTGCCAATGCCGCCGCCGGACTTTCCACAACGCGGCCGGGCGGCATTTCGAGCATCCCGGAATATGAGGAAGTTATAAAGGCAATGAACCGATAACGGAATAACAATATCCCCGCCGTCCGACAGGACGGCGGGGATGTTTTCTTTTACCGTCAGGCAAGAAGATAGATATCCGGTAATAGCATACAAAAAGAAAGATAAAACTTTATTCAACATTTTATTGACAAAACGCCGGAAAATGCGTATGATGTAGACGTTAAATGAACATGCTCATAAAAATCCGGAAAGGGGTGGGCGAGATGCCAAAGATCATCGATAATCTCGAAGAGAATATCCTTTCCGCGGCACGCCGTCTCATTGCTGAGCACGGCTACGCCGCTGTGACGATGCGCGCCGTTGCAAAAGAGTGCGGCATTGCCGTAGGAACCTTTTATAACTATTACCCCTCCAAGGACGCGATGCTCGCCGCGTGCCTTCTGCACGATTGGCAGGCGGCGCTCGCCGCCGCGGGGGAAAAGACCGCCGCCGCGCGAAGCGCCGAAGAGGCGGTCGAGGCGGTATTTGACGCCGTCCGCGCCTTTGAAGAGCAGAACGACAGCATTTTCTCCGACGAGAGCGCGCGCTCTTCCGCCGCCGGGGCGCTGCAAAAGCGCCATGGGCTGCTGCGCCGCCAGATCGCCGCGCTGCTCGAAGGGCCGTGCCGCCGCTTCTCCGATGTGCCGGACGCTGGATTTCTCGCGGAGTTTGTTGCCGAGAACGTTTTGAGCTGGAGCGGCGAGGACATCGCTTTTTCGCGGCTCTGGCCGCTGCTGGAGCGGCTGTTTGCCCGGTAAAATATGCAAGCAAAAAAATATATAAGGAGGAACCCCATTCATGAGCAGCTTTGAAAACCTGCGGATCGTGGACAACTTCTACCAGACCTCGCTGTACTACCCGATGCCCACCGTTGTTATCAGCACCCTTGCCGAGGACGGCTCTACGTCGCTCGGCCCCTATTCCCTGATCGCACCCTACTATGTGGCGGGCAAGGGCTACTACGCCATGCTCCTCAACTGCCGCAACTCGTCCAACACCGCGCAGCACATCCTCCGCACTGGCAAGTGCGCCATCAACTTCATCAACGATGACCCGAAGAACTTCAAGGAAGCTGTGAAGCTCTCCTGGCCGGGCGACGAGCCGAAGGACAAAATGCCCAACTGCAAGTTCCCGCTGGAAAAGAGCCAGATCATGGAGGAGAATCCCGAAGACGTGCGCCCGATGGTCATCTCCGACGCCATTCAGGTTCTGGAATGCACATGGATGCGCGAGCTGGACGGCGCCGATCGCGACCAGCCCGGCGAGCTGCACGGCTATGAGCCGCCGTATCACGACTTCAACGGCATCACGAGCCAGTTCGGCGCGCATTTCATTCTGCGCATCGACCGCATTCTTATGAAGAAAAAATACGCCGACGCGATCATCGCCGGCGTGAAGAGCCGCGACTTCCCGCCCCTGCCTATCGACTACGGCTACCGCGACAGCAAGAACTTCTGGTTCCACCGCCACCGCCGGATGCGCGCGGAGCTGCTGCCCATCCGCGAGGCATCGCTCGAATCCGTGCGCTACGCCGCCGACCGCGCCGACGATAAGGTCAAGTTCACCGATGACGCGCTCAAGACCATCTTGAACGTTCCCCGCGTGTTCCTGCCGCTCGTGCTCAAGGGCTGCGTGGACTGGGCGAAGGAAAACGGCGTCGAGCTCGTCACCGAGGAGCACATGAAGATCATCAACGACAAGCGTGCCAAGGAGAAGCAGAAGAAAAAGTGAGAAATGACCTCCTCCGCCGGGCGACGTAAGCTCCCGGCGGAGATAGAGAGAAACAGGAGGACAGAAATATATGGAGTTTTCCGTTCCCATGGCGCTGGCGGATTTCGTCCCGGTTATCCTCTTTCTGATCGGCACGGTCCTTTTGCAGCGCGAGCTGTACCCCCGGCTCAGCAAGGGCCAGTTCGCCCTGTTTGCTGCCGGCACGATCGACGTGTTCTGCGCCGGGGCGCTCAAGGCGGTCTATAAGCTGCTGTACGCGCTCGGCGTGTGTGATTTTACGAAGCTCAACGAAGTATTCTTCCCCGTGCAGTCCATCGGTTTTCTGCTTGCAGGACTCGCGATGGCGGCGTTTTTGTTCTATAAGCCGAAAAAGACGACCGTATGCAGCGTTGCCGCGGCTCCGGCGGTATATAGCGGCACGGCGCTTTTCGTTTCGCTCATGGTTCTCGGCCTGGGACTCCTCGACGCCGGGCTCATCGCGCTCGCAGCGCGGGCGAAAAAGCGCGGGATCATTGTGCTGCTCGCCGTGTCGTTCGTGTGCAGCCTCTGCATGGGCTATCTCTCCTCGCGGGATTTCTCCGCTGCGGCGATGAACTGGATCGCCGAGGGCGTGAATATCGCCGGGCAGGGGACGTTCCTTGCCGCCGCCATTCTTCTCCGGAAAGCCGGAAAAGAATGCGCTGCCGCGGTATAATATTTCAAACAAAGAAGGTTTTGCATTATGGTATTCCCCAAAACGATCTGGCTGGTGATCGCGGCGGCGCTGCTCATCAGCTCCATCGGCTTTAAAAAGTACGTATGGTTTATTTCGCTTGGCTACGGCTTCTCGATCGCGGGCATCGGCATATTGCTGCTCGCACTCTACGGCGGCAGCCTGACGGCGGGCACCGCCATCTGCTGCGTGCTGTTCATCCTCTACGGCTGCCGTCTGGGCGGCTATCTCCTCTACCGCGAGGTGAAAAGCTCGGCCTATAACAGCAAGATGAAAACCGAGATCAAGGACGGCAAGTCCATGACCTTCGGCGTGAAGTGCGCGATCTGGATCACGTGCGCGCTGCTGTATGCGCTGCAGGTGACGCCGGTGTTCTACCGTCTCGCGAACGGCGCGGGGACGGACGCCTGGTGCATCGTGGGAGCTGTTATCATGCTCTTCGGCGTGTGCTTTGAGTCTGCTGCCGACATTCAGAAGCAGAAGCTCAAAAAGATCAACCCGAAGCGCTTTTGCGATACGGGCCTCTTCCGCATCGTCCGCTGCCCGAACTATCTCGGCGAGATGCTGTTCTGGACGGGCGTGCTCGTCTCGGGTGCGAACATCCTGCGCGGCTGGCAGTGGCTGCTCGCCCTGCTTGGCTATCTCGGCATCGTATTTGTGATGTTCTCCGGCGCGCGGCGGCTGGAGCTGCGCCAGAACAAGAGCTACGGCGCGGACCCGGAGTATCAGGCGTACGTGAAGAGCGTTCCCATCCTTTTGCCGTTCGTCCCGCTCTACAGCGTGGCGAAATACAAATTCCTTGTGGCGTAATATAACAAAAAGAGCCCCCGAAACGACGGTTTCGGGGGCATCCTTTTTATCTTATGCCAGATGGAGCCATTCGATGAGCAGCAGCCACGTGAGGCCGTAGTACGATACGACCGCGACAAGGTCGTTGACGGTTGTGATGAGCGGGCCGGAGGCGACGGCGGGGTCAATGCCGATCTTTTTGAAGAAGATCGGGATGACTGTGCCGGAAATGCTCGAGAGAAGCATCGCCGCGATGAGCGCGATGCCGATGCAGCCGGAGACACCGAACGCCATGAGCGGCGCTTCGCCGCGAAGGAGACAGAGATACGCTCCGATGAGCACGAACGAGGCCGCGCCGAGGATTGCGCCGTTTGTGAGGCCGACGCGTGCTTCCTTCCAGACGAGCTTTCTCTTCTGCGCGCCGGTCGTTTCGCTGTCCATGAGAACGCGGATCGTGACGGCGAGCGACTGCGTGCCGACGTTGCCCGCCATATCCAGCACGAGCGACTGGAAGCAGACGATGAGCGTGAGCTGCGCCACGACGCTCTCGAAAAGGCCGACGACGCTCGAAACGACCATGCCGAGCCCGAGCAGCACGAGCAGCCATGGCAGACGCTTGCGCACGCTCTGCCAAAGCGTTTCGTTGAGATCCTCCTCCGCGGAGAGACCGGCGAACTTGGCGTAGTCGTCGCTCAGCGCATCGTCCAGCGTTTGGATGAGGTTTTGCGCCGTTACGACGCCGAGCAGCCGGTTTTCCTCGTCCAGCACGGGGATGGAGTCCTCGGAATAGTCCTGGATGCGCGGCAGCGCGTCTGCGATGCGCTCGTGCGCGTATACGTAGGGGTAGGAGGTCGCGATCAGCTCGGCGAGAGAGTCGCCCTCGCGCGCGATGATGAGATCTTTGAGATCAATGGCGCCATAGAAAGCGTCGTCGCTGTCTACAACGTAGATTGTGGAGATGTTGTCATGCTCGGCGGCCTGCGCGATGAGACGGCTCATCGCGGCCTTGACGCTCAGCCCCTCGGGGATAACGATGCAGTTGGTCGTCATGATGCTGCCGATCTCGTCCTCGCCGTAGACCCAGAGGCGGGCGATCTCGCGGCGCTTCGGCTCGTCCATGAGCTCGACGAGCGTATTTTTCTCGGCGGGGTCGAGCGTTTTGAGATAGTCCACCGCGGCGTCGGCGTCCATGCGGGAGAGCACGTCCACCCGCCGGCGGAGGCTCAACTCGTTGAGATACGGCGTCATCGGCTCGGCGTATTCGAGTACCGCGGAGAGCTCCGCGGCGTCGAGCGCGTGATAGACCCGCTGCCGCTCGGCGGGCGTGAGCGCTTCGAGTGCGGCGGCGATGTCGTTTTCGTGGTAGTCGAGCAGCTTCTCGCGGAACGCCTTCGGCGAAAGATTGCTGCGGACGAGCTCCGTCAGCTCCCGGTCATAATCCGGGTGACGGAGTTGCATGAGTTCGGTTTTGTTTTCCATAGTTCTGCCCTCCGTTTCTAATGCGTTTTTCATAACCGCGCCGGGGCAGGGCAAAAAAATCACCGCTGCCCGGCGTGCGGCGCACGTCGATCCGGGCAATGGTGAGCAGCAGGAAAGAGAGACTTTACCGGCCGGTGCGGCCATACGAAGTCCCTGGGATGCGTCTCGCCATGCCCCATATTCGTCCGTTACTGCCGCCGTCCATGGTAGTCCCTCCTTTAAAATCAAATCTGTCTTTTATATAGCACGCAAAGTGCCGCCGTGTCAAGGCAAAAAGCCGCCGGTCAGAAAATCTGACCGGCGGTAATATACTGCGAAGCGTTTTGAAATTATTCGATGAGGCCGCTCTCTTTGAGCAGGAGCTCCACGTCCGTGCCGCGGATCTTTTTGAGCACGATCTTCATGAGCTCGCGCTCACCGAAGCTCAGCTCGGCCTCGGAGAGAGGCTTCTTGTCGATGGCGTAATAGCACGCGCGCAGCAGCTCGCGCACGTCGTACTTGCTGCCCCAGACCTCGGGCACGCCGCGGTCAACGTTCAGCAGCGTGTACACCGACTCCATGCCGGTGCGCATCGAGTACTCGGTGGTGAAGATGGTGTCGCGCGGCGTTTCGGCAAACTGGCCGATGAAGGCGAAGTTCACCGCGCCCTCCGGCACGACGCGCGGCCGGTCGGATTCCTTTCTCGGCTGGAAGAAGGCGTTGATATACGGCATGAAGCACGTCGTCGTGTTGCACGCCTCGCGGGCGAGCGAATCGATTTGATTCATCGGCACGCCGATGTGATAGAGCCACTCGCGGCAGACCTCCTCGCCGGTGCACTCGCGCATGGGCTTGCGGACGTAGTTGCCCGGGCGGTCGGTGTTGAGCGCGTACAGCCACACGAGCACCGTGTTTTTATCCTGCGCATGGAACTGCGGCTGGCGGTTGATCGTCCAGGAGAGATACCAGTTCTCGGTGCTGTCCTTGACCGTGACGATGCCGCCGGTCGTGACCTTGCCCTCGCGCGGGTCGCGGTGGCAGACCTTGATGATCTGCTGAATGATTTCCTCGTTCGCCGTGGCGACGGTCGCGCTCATCCAGTTGGTGGCGTTCACGTCGGAGCAGAACTTGTCCGGATTGCCATATTCGCCGTGCTCGGCCTGTGCAGCGATATTCTTCCACATATCCCAGCTCTCGCCCTTGCCGTTTTCGATGCCGGAAAGGTCGGGCGCGTGGGTCTGGTCGCCGTAGCAGGAGGTGTCGGTGCAGCAGCCGTTCGTGATGAACACGAGATCGTCCTCGATGAGATCGAGCGTCTGCTCCCGGCCGTCCTTCACATAGACGATGGCTTTGGCGACCCTCTTATCGCCGTGCTTTTCGATGATGACGTTCTTCACGTC
>CAVIVK010000103.1:0-2288 GCA_963645975.1 Bifidobacteriaceae bacterium
GCGTCCGGTCGGTGTCGCCGCGCGCGACGAAAATTTTATCGATCGTCCGCCCGGCGCGGATCGCCTCGGCAACGGCGTTGCGTCCCTCAATCAAATCTTCGCGATCCTGACAGACTTCCTGTTCACGGTTTTCCATATCGTTAATTTCCTTCTTTATATATCGTAGTTTATATACGGATAGATAATATATTTTACCACACGATCCCGGTATCTGCAACGGAAAGCGGCATTTTTACATTTTTTCTTTTCCGCTTTCTTGACCTTTCTGCCCGGAGCCGCTATGCTGGGAATAAGATCAAACGAAAGGCGGGTGCGCACATGATGCTCTGGGACTCTATCCCCGCGCCAAAGGGCACGGACGCCGATTTTGCCGTTGCGGTCACGGACGATTCGCTCGCGCCGTGGGTCAAAAAGGGCGGCACGGCGTATTTCCGGCGGCGCACCGAGCTTTCGGACGGCGACATCGGCCTTTTTGAAACGGACACAGGGATCGTTTTCCGCCAGTTCTGCGCCGACAGCCGCGGCGCGGTGTATCTCTTCGCAGTCAACCGCGCACACGCGGAGGACGATTGCATGATCCCGCCGGACAAAGCGGCAGACCTCGTCTGCTACGGGCGGCTGGAGCTCAAAAAGAGAGTTCCCCTGCCGATGGATTGAAGATACGCAATATGAGAACGCAGCGGCTCCAAAATTGGAGCCGCTGCGTTTCTTCTATAGCGCAGACCCAGTCTCTCATCTGGCACATAATAAAAAGAACAGTCCGAACACATAAGCGTTTGGACTGTCTGACTAGTGTCCTGTTTCCGGTGTAACGAATATCAAGGACATCCTTTTCCGCCTCACCTTGACCCATGTCTTTAAACAGAGTATAAGGCGGCAACTCCCGGATTGAAATTTCGTCCAAATGTGCTATAATTAAGTATTCCACAGTTTTTCCTCTGGAAAGGAGTTTTGATTTGAAAGCTTTTATGCGTTGGGTCGAGCGCTACTGCGTCCGCCATCCGCGCTTCGGCGTGGCGAATCTCATGCGCTATCTCATCATCGGCAACGCCGCCGTATGGCTGCTGACGCTGATGGATCGCACCGGCACGGTGCGCTACTTTCTCTCTCTCAACCCGCAGATGATCCTGCGCGGACAGATCTGGCGGCTGGTGTCGTTCGTGTTCATCCCGGACACCGCCGGACTCTGGGGGCTGCTGTTCCTCTATTTCTATTACTTCATCGGTACCTCGATGGAGCGCGAGTGGGGACAGGCCAAGTTCAACATGTATTTTCTCACCGGCATGGTGTTCACGATCCTCTACGTGTTCCTCGTCTACTTTATCGGCGGCATCACGATGAGCATCGGTGCGGAGTTCATCTATCTTTCGATGTTCTTCTCGTTTGCGACGTACTATCCGGAGCAGCGGGTGCTGTTCATGTACATCATCCCGATCAAGATCAAGTGGCTCGCCGTGGCGAACGCGCTATACTTCGTCTATGAGATCTTCACACTCCGCTTCCCGCTCAGCCTGCTCCCGGTTGTGGCAACACTTAATTACCTGCTCTTCTGCGGGGATATGCTCTTCGGCTCGCTGCACTTCCGCCGTCCCGAACAGGTACGCAAAACCGTAAACTTCCAGCGCGAAGCGCAGCGCATCCGCCGTGAGCAGCAAAACGCCCCCTACCGCTACAAGTGCGCCGTGTGCGGCCGCACCGATGTGGATCACCCGGAGCTGGAGTTCCGGTACTGCTCGCGCTGCGCGGGGTATCATTGCTTCTGCCAGGATCACATCAACAACCACATTCATTTCACCGAATAATACGGGAGAAACACCATGCAACACCGTCCTTCCCGCCGGGTGTCCGTTCCGGCGCTGATCGTTTTCTGTCTGCTCGCGCTCGCGCTCGTTGTGCTCGTCGCCGTGCGCGCCGTTTCGGTGCGCAACGCGGAAAGCGCCGAAACGCTCGCCCCCGCGGCGAGCGAGACGCCCGTGCCGCCTGTCTCCTCGCCGGAGACTACAGCCGCCCCGACGGCCGAGCCCACCGCGGAACCGACCGCGACACCGGAACCCACGCCGGAGCCGAGCCCGGAGTTCTTCACCGTCTCCATGGTGGGCGACTGCACGCTCGCCGAGGCCAAAACCCGCCGCGGCTGGGGTACGGCATTGCAGACCGTCGTCGGGAAAAACTATGACTACCCCTTTGCCAAGACCGTGCAGTATTTTGAGAGCGACTATCTTACAATCGCCAATCTCGAATGCAACCTTTCGGACAAGTACTATGACTCCATCGAGCAGTTCGTATTC
>CAVIVK010000104.1:0-3003 GCA_963645975.1 Bifidobacteriaceae bacterium
GCCGTGGACCGCATGGCCGCGCGGCTCAAAGCCTCTCTTGAGGATGAGCAGCGCCGCGCGCAGAGCCGCAAGGAGCTCATTGCGGGCATGTCCCACGATCTCAAAAGCCCGCTCACATCCATCCGCGCCTACAGCGAAGCCATCCGCGACGGCGTCGCCGCCACACCGGAAATGCGGCAGCGCTATATCGAGACCGTCTGCCGCAAAGAGCAGGAGATCGAGAGCATGGTGAACCGGCTCTTTGAGTTCTCAAAGCTCGATCTGAGCGAGCTGCCGCTTAAAATGTGCGCGCTGGATGCCAAGGCCGTGATCGACACGGCAGTGAAAGATTATGTAAACCGAATTGACATCAACACCGCCGGACTGACCGGCTGCCGGGTGTTCGCCGACGAGACGCAGCTGGAGCGCATCACCCAGAATATCCTTGACAACAGCATAAAATACTCCGGGCGCGAGCGAGTGAGCATGGAAATACGCGCCGCGGAGGAACAAACGGACACGGTAACGCTGCTCTTTTCCGATAACGGGCAGGGGGTGGACGAAACGCAGCTTCCCAAACTCTTTGATGTATTCTACCGCGCCGATCCGGCGCGCGAACGGGGAAAAGAGGGCAGCGGTCTCGGCCTCGCCGTCGTGCGCCGCGCCGCGGAGGAAATGGGCGGCGGCGCCTCGGCACGCCAAAGCGCGCAGGGTGGTCTCTGCATTGCGATAACGCTGAAAAAGGGGGAGAGCGCATGAGCCGGATTCTGATCATCGAGGACGACCGCGAGATCGCCGAGATTGAGCGGGACTATCTCTTGCTCGATGGCTTCGAGGCGGATATTGCCCCGGACGGCCTGACCGGGCTGGAAAAGGCGCAGACGGGAAACTACGATCTCGTGCTGCTCGATTTGATGCTGCCCGGGCTGGACGGCTTTTCCGTCTGCCGAAAGCTTCGTGAAACGCTGGACGTTCCCATTCTCATGGTGACGGCGCGCACGCAGGACGTGGATAAGATCCGCGGTCTTGGCTTCGGCGCGGACGACTATATCGAAAAGCCGTTTTCTCCGGCGGTGCTCGTCGCGCGCGTCAAGGCGCATCTCGCGCAGTACCGGCGCTTGAAGCCGCCAAAGGAGGAGAGCGCTGTGCTGACTGCCGGGGCGATCACCATCGACACGGATTCGCACGCCGCGCTCGCCTATGGGAAGCCGCTCTCGCTCACGAACAAGGAGTATGAGCTGCTGCTCTTTTTGGCGCGCCATCCGAACCAGGTGTTCTCGCGCGAGGATCTCTATGAGCTCATTTGGGGTCTCGAATCGATGGGCGACAACATCACCGTTGCGGTGCATGTGAATCGCCTGCGCGAAAAGATCGAGAAAAACCCCTCCAAGCCGCAGGTCATCCAGACCGTCTGGGGCGTTGGTTACCGTTTAAACATTGTTTAAGTCTCCGTTATGGATATGTAAATCTGCTCGCTCATACTGGACACAGTTCCAGAAAGCGAGCAGATTTTATTCATAAAAGGAGAAAACACCATGAAAGACCATGTCATGTCGCTCAATTATGCCAAGACCTTCAAACGCATTTTGATCCTGTTCATCGTCCTCGCGGTCGTCTCGGCTGTTGCCATTCCGCTGAGCCTTTCCCGCCAGATCAGCGACGCCGCCGCGCTCCGCCAGCAGTACGCGCTGGAAAAGCAAAATGCCATTGCTTCCGGCGAAGGAAAGGACAAAGATCACCACCATGACGATATGGAGGACGTGTGGAAAAGCCAGATCACCCCGCTCAACGCCGTGAACTACGCGATCATTGGCGCGCTCGGCGTGCTGTGGGTCGTGCTGGTGCTCTACTACTGGTTCACCGTCGCCGCGTGGCTTTATAAGAGTGCGGTGCAGGAAAACATGAATAAGTCCCTGTGGCTATATCTGGGGCTCATTTTCAACTTCCTTGCCGTGATGGCGTTCTGCATCGTGCGTGACCAGCCCCAAAAATTAAAAAAGGCTTAAAGACCCCTTAATGGCTTTTGCTCTGCGGTGCGTGATATCCTTGGCATCACAGGGAAAGGAGAAACCGCCATGCAAACCGTGAAAATGATAAACTTCATCCTGATGTGCCTGTTTTTCGCCTGCTATATGTATCAGTTTTTGTACATACCCGTGTCGTGGCTGCCGCGCAAGCGGCGGGCGCAGGAAGTGCCGCTGCACCGCTTTGCAATCCTCATCGCCGCGTGCAACGAGGAGGCCGTCATCGGAAATCTTCTGGACAGCATCAAAGCGCAGAGCTACCCCGAACGTTTTCTTAAAGTTTTTGTAGTGGCTGACAACTGCCGCGACAAAACCGCAGAGACGGCGCGCGCCCATGGCGCGGAGGTCTATGAGCGGCATAATGCTGCTCTTCGCGGCAAGGGCTATGCGCTGGACTTCCTCCTGCGCGAGATGGAACGCCACGCGCACAACGAATTTGACGGCTACATCGTCCTCGATGCGGACAATGTGCTCGATCGCGATTTTGTTTCGCACATGAACGAGACGTTCTCTGATGGCAAGGACATCGTCACCTGTTATCGCGACTCGAAAAACTACGGCGACAACTGGATCTCCGCGGGCTACGGCCTCTGGTTTCTCCGCGAGTCACGTTATCTGAACGGCGCGAGATCGCGCATCGGCTCAAGCTGCGGTGTGTCCGGTACGGGCTTTCTCTTCTCGCGCGCCGTGCTCGAAGAGCAGGGCGGCGGCTGGCCGTTCCACCTGCTGACCGAGGATATCGAGTTTACCATTGAGAACGTGACGGCTGGCCGCCGCGTCGGATATTGCCCGGAGGCCGTGCTCTACGATGAGCAGCCCGTCCGCTTCAAGCAGTCCTGGGCGCAGCGCCTGCGCTGGTCGCGCGGCTATCTGCAGGTGTTTCGTAAATACGGCGGAAAGCTCCTCTCCGGCATGTTCTGCGGCAGCTTCTCCTGCTACGATATGGCAATGAGCATCATGCCCGCGGCAGTGCTCACGGGGCTGAGCATCGTTGTAAACC
>CAVIVK010000105.1:0-14821 GCA_963645975.1 Bifidobacteriaceae bacterium
CGTTTACTATACCGTCGTGCCGGATAAAAACTATTTCCTCGCCGCGCCAAACGGCTATCCTGCCATGGATTATGCACTCCTCACCGATACGCTGCGCGAAGGAATGCCGTTTGCGGAGTATATCGACATTTTTGATACACTCTCGCTCGACAAATACTACCGCACCGACGCCCATTGGCGGCAGGAAGAGCTTTGCGAAACGGCGGAGGCGATTGCCTCGGCGATGGGCGCTTCGCTTCCGGCGGAATATGAGACCGTGGATACGCTTGTGCCGTTTCGCGGTGTGTACGCCGGGCAGTACGCGCTCCCGGTCGAGCCGGACGCGCTTCGCTATCTTACGAACGACACGATAGCGGCCCTTCGCGTGTATGACTATGAGACGGCCTCGCCGATGCAGGTCTACGATCTTACACTCGCTGCGGGACGCGACGGGTATGAAATGTTCCTCGGCGGGACAAAGGCGCTGTTCACGATCGAAAACCCCGCGGCCGAAACCGGCCGGGAGCTGGTGCTTTTCCGCGATTCGTTCGGCAGCAGCATAGCGCCTCTGCTTGCGCAGGGCTATGCCAAGGTGACGGTTGTGGATATCCGCTATATGGCCCCCGCGCTCGTTGGCCGGTTTGTGGACTTAACGGAAGCGGACGATGTGCTGTTCCTCTACAGCGCCGGTGTGCTCAACCACAGCGAAACGATCCAGTAAAAAATCCCCCTGCGATCTGCCGGAGAGCAGACCGCAGGGGGTATCCGTTTCTATGAGTGTCTTATCCGAAATGGTCAAAGAGCGCATCGACAACGCCGGGATTGGAGCGGTAATCAAACTTGCGTGCGAAGAGCGCCGTTTCCGGCGCGGCGAGAAGCTCATCAAGATCGGCGTCCGTGAACGTGTAGGGATTGCCGCGCTGCCAGTCAATGTAGCGCAGGCAGCTTGCGTAGTTATTTTCAAAGGCCGTGGACGGGAGCGTGTCGCGGAAGGGGGAGTTCATGATCTCCGTATGGACGAACATCTCGTCCGGGCAGTAGGTATCGGTGAAAAGCTTTCGGATTTCGCTCTCCTTTTCCAGCAGATACGCCGCAAGCGCATGCGTGATGCTGAACCACTGCGCGCCCTTCTGGAAAACGAAGCCATCCGGCAGCCGCCGCGTCCGATCCACACCGAAACCGAGCTGTATCGCGCCGCTGAGATTGCGCAGCGCCCGGCGCACGGCAGGCTTTCGGATGTTATAGCGCTGCAGGGGATAATAGAACATGACGCGGTAGAGATTGTTCTGGGAAATTTCCGGTGAGAGAAAGCTCACGTAATTTGTCCCCGGCGAGCGGGTGAAGTATTCCTCGATATACGCGCGGGATTTGACCGGCACGTCCACACCGGAGAGAAGATGATAGTAATCGTATCCGCCCGGCACGGCGGCGCGGAGAAGCTCCAACTCCGCTTCGACCATGGCAAAATGCCCCCACGAGATGCGGTGGCGCGAAACGAAAGTAACGCGGGATTTTTCCGGCACGGCGAGAAAACGCTCGGCATCCAGCGCTGCCTTGGCATCCACGTGGATGAAAATATCGGCGTTTTCGCTGTCAAGAAACCGGAGTTGTTTTTCGAGAATTTCATAATTCCCGTGTGTGAGAATGAGCCAGGCGTGTCTCAATCGGCGGCCTCCTCTCCAAAGTGCGCAAACAGCCGGTCTACGACCTCAGCGTCTGTACGGTAATCAAATTTGCGGGCGAAAAGGTACTCGGACGGCGTGTTGGCGAGCTCGTCATAATCCTCGTTGCGGAAGCAATACGGCTTGCCGCGCTGCCAGTCGATGTAGCGCAGGCAGGTTTTGTGATCGTCGCCGAAATAGTCAGAGGAGAGCGTATCCCGAAACGGGGAGTTCACGACGAGCGATTGCAGAAAGACCTCGTCGCCGCAAAACGTGCTGCGGTAATGCTCGCGCAGCCATGTCTCCTGCGAAAGGACGTATTCTGCGAGAGCGTGCGTGATGCTAAACCAGTTTGCGCCCTTTTGAAACACATATCCAGCCGGAAAACTTTTCGTCCGGTCGACAAACGGCCGTTCCAGAAGCACCTCCGCACGGCGCAGCGCAAGGCGGATGATGCGGTTTTGCAGATTCCAGCGCTGGAGCGGGTAATAGAATTTCACGCGGTCGCGATGCTCGGAGATGATCGTTTCATGCTGGAAGTGGACGAAATTTGTGCCGGGACGCACGGAGGAAAAGTAGTTTTCTATGTATTGGCGCGTTTTGACCGGCACGTCCACACCGGAGAGCAGATGATAGTAATCGTACTTGCCCGGCACGGCGGCACGCAGAATCCGAAGTTCGCAGTCGATCTGCGAAAAATGCCCCCAGGAGATCGGCGCACGGTCAATGAACGTAACACGAGATTTCTCGGGGATCGAGCGGAAATGCGCAAAGTCGAAATCTTTGACGCGCTCGTCCACATGGATGTAAAAATCGGCATTCTCGCTGTCGAGAAAGCGCAGCTGCTTTTCCAGAATCGCAAAGTTTCCATGGGTGATAATAAGCCAGGCATGACGCATGAAAAACACTCCTTTCGGCGCATTTTCCATTATAGGGAGCGGCGGCGCGAAAGTCAACCGGCGGGGAAGCGCGACGAACCCCCGCATTGACATTCCCGGCTTCACGGGATAAAATATATAAGGATTTTTCTACCATTGCGCCGGAGATGCCGGTATATTGGAATGAAACAGGGGAGGAACCCATATGTCTGTGAAAACCGAACGCTCCCAAAAACGCCGCGGCGGGAAGAAACTGTGGTTTCTGATCCCGGTGATTGCCGTCGTCCTGCTTGCTGCGGCGCTGGTGTGGGTGAACTCTGTTTACGTTTACGCCGGCGGTTTCTACCGCCGGGACAGCACGCAGATGGATCTGCGCGGGAAAAGCATTTCGGAGGAAAAATATCTCCGGCTGCACGAACAGATGCCAAACTGCGAGATTTTCTGGGACGTGCCCATCGGCGGCGGGGCGTTCGACTGCCAGAGCGAGACCGTCGCACTCACGACGTTTTCGGAAGAGGACGTCGCCCGGCTCGCATACTTCCCGGCGCTCACGGCGCTCGATCTGACGGCGGCGGACGTATCCCCGGCGCTTTTTGATGCCGTCTGCGCGGCGTATCCGGCGCTTTCGGTGCGCTGGAGCATCCCCATCGGCGGGGGAAGGTATCCCTCCGATGCCGAGAGCATCACGCTGACGGATTTCGATGTGTCTGAGCTGCCGCTTTTTGATTACTTCACGGCGCTGCGCGCCGCTGACGCGAGAGAGTGCACGTGCTATGACGCCATCCTCGCCCTGCGGGAGAAATACCCGGCGCTGGAGCTGCAATGGCAGGTGCCGCTCGGCGGCACGGAATATCTCGATGATGCGCAAAGTATCGCCGTGGACGACGTAACCCTCACGCCGGATGCGCTCAGCACGGCGCTGCGGTATCTCCCGGCGGTGGAGACCGTATCGTTCCCGGAGTGCCCGTGGAGCGAGACGGAAAAGGACGCGCTTCGCGCTGCGTTTCCCAACGTCGCGTTTATCTGGCCCGTGGAGCTTTTTGGCACGACCTACCAGAGCGATACCTCAGAACTGAGCTTCGCCGGACGCGCGCTCTCCGAGACGGAGCTTGCGGAACTTTCGGGAAAGCTTGTCTCGCTGCCGAAGCTCACGCGCGTCGATCTCACCGATACCGGCGTTACGATAGAGCAGATGGCGCCGATCTGCGAGAAGTACCCGGCGGTCGATTTTGTGTTTTCGTTTGAGCTGTTCGGCGTTCCGATCAGCACCGGGGATACGTTTCTGGACTTTACCGGTATCGAGATGGAATCTACCGAGGCGGTGGAAAGCATACTCCCCGCAATGCACCATCTGGAAAAGGTCGACATGTCCGACTGCGGCTTTTCCGATGAGGAAATGGATGCGCTGAACAAAAAGTATGAGAATGTGCGCTTCGTGTGGACGATGCACATTTCCTATTACGACGTTCGCACAGACGCCACCGGCTTTCGCGCCACGGAAAAACATTACGGATATCTGGACGCGGAGGCGTTGGCGCGTTTCAAATACTGCGAGGATATGGTCGCTATAGATATCGGCCACCGGCGGATTTCCACCGTGGAATTTCTCTACGATATGCCGCAGGTGAAGTATCTTGTTTTGCAGCGGGGGGAGTGCTTTGATATTACCCCGATTGGGAGCCTTGAAAATCTTCTCTACCTCGAACTGCATCGGGCGTATGTTGATTCCATAAAGCCGCTGCTGAACTGCACGAAGCTGGAGGATCTGAATCTGGTTTATCTGATGGGCGGCGTACCCAATGAGGAGATTTTTGAAACCCTGATGGCAATGGACAGCCTGAAAAGGGTGTGGCTGGATGCTACGCAGCTTACCGACGAACAACTCGCGCAGCTTCAGGAAAAACACCCGGATTGCCTGTATCATGAGGTTCCGGACTGGGATCACTCAGTGGAGGATCCATGGCGGTTCAGCGAAAACTACTACGCCATGCGCGACGCCATGGGCATGGCCTATATGAACGGCGAAGGCGGCTGGGTGGACTATAAAGTGATCGACGGCGAGATCGTTCCGCTGGATCCGGAATTTCTTGCCTCGCAGAGCCGTCTTATCACAGACATGACACGCGGTTAAGAGAAAATCGCGCGCCCGCTGCGTCAGCCGTTGGTGGTGATGCGCCCCCAAGCCCGAATGTTTTTGCCGGCAATATATTGCTCTTTGTGCCCTTATCTGATATATTATTCTGATAAGGGCATTTTTACATCCTTGAGATTGGGAGAGTGCGATGAAAAAGACTTTCCATACTGGACGGGCGGCGCTCGGCGCGCTGCTTGAAATTTCGCTGGCGGTTGTTCCGACGCTGCTGTTCTATTATACATACATCCACCATTACCCGCGCGCGAATTTCTATATGAAGGGCAATGTGCTGTTTTTCGTTGTCTATTTCGCGATTCTCGTGCTGTTTATGATGATCTATGGCAGCTTCAGCATCCGGAAATACCGCACGAGAGAGCTGGTATTCGCATTCGGCCTATCCTGCTTCTTCACGGATGTTATCGCTTATTTCCTCATGTCCATGATCGCGAAGACGCTCCTTCCGCCGAAGTACGTCATCCTCACGCTGCTGGCGCAATGCCTGATCGAGACGGGGATATTTATCCTTGCCCGTATTCTGATCGACCGGCTGGAACCGACGGCTCCGGCGCTGCTGATCGTGCCGGAAAAGGACACGGAACCAAACGTCCGCGACAAGTTTGACCGCCGCCGCACGCGCTATTATATTGACCGCGTCGTTTCCGCGGATATGCCGTGGGAAGAACTGTGCGAGATTATGCACGCCTACGGTACCGTCGTTCTGCTGCCGATGGAAAACGAGCTCCGCCGCCGCATTATGGACGACTGCTTCTGGCATGGAGTGGAGATCCTTCTCAAGCCCGATATGCAGGACATCATGGTGAACTGCGCCGATACAGTCATCATGAGCGATGTGCCGCTCTATGCCGTACACACCGGCAACCACGATCGCGGGTATCTGACCGCAAAGCGGACGCTCGATATCATCGCTTCTGTATGCGGACTCATTCTCTGCAGTCCGATATTCCTCGTCGTTGCCATTGCCATCAAGATCCAGGACGGCGGACCGGTATTTTACCGGCAGAAGCGCCTTACGCTGGGTGGAAAGCCCTTTTATCTTACAAAATTCCGCAGCATGGTTGTGAACGCGGAATCCGCCACCGGCGCGGTGCTGGCGGGAAAAAAGGATTCGCGCATCACGAAAGTGGGCGCATTTCTCCGTGCCACGCGCATCGACGAACTGCCGCAGCTTCTTAATATCCTCAACGGCGACATGACGCTTGTCGGCCCCCGTCCGGAGCGCCCGGAATTTTACGAAAAGTACTGCGCCGAGTACCCGGAGTTTGCCTATCGTCTGCGGGCGAAGGCGGGCCTTACCGGCTATGCCCAGCTCTACGGAAAATACAACACCACCTTTGCGGACAAAGCGCTTCTCGATATGTACTATATCCAGAAGGCCTCGTTCCTTTGGGATTTGCAGCTTATTTTCTATACGCTGAAGATCATCTTTGTCAAAGAGAGCACCGAGGGCGTGGAGGCCAAACCGACGGAGACGGAAAAGAAACAGCCGACATGTGCCGGGAAAACCAAATAATTTCGTAACCGAGGCTGAAGAGCCTCGGTTATTCTTATTAAGGATTGCTTTTTCGGCGATTTATTGATAAAATACCTTGATAAGTTATACTCATCAGAAAGGGTGCAGCGGAATGGACGAACGGAGTCTTATCAGCGTGGTCATACCGGCGTGGCGTGCCGAAAAGACGCTTTCCGCGACGCTGGATTCCGTCCTGAGCCAGACGTGGCGGGAGATCGAGGTTCTTGTCGTGGATGATGCCTCGCCGGACGGTACGCTTGCTCTGGCAGAAAGCTACGCCGCAAAAGACGTTCGTGTTCGCGTGCTCAGGCAGAGTGAAAACGGCGGTGTTTCGAAGGCGCGCAACCGAGGCGTGCGCGAAGCGCGCGGTGCATGGGTTGCCTTTCTTGATAGCGACGATCTTTGGATGCCGGAAAAGCTCGAACGCCAGATGGCGCTCGCCAGAAAGCACCCGGAGACAGGACTCTTTTTTACGGGCTCCGCGTTTATCTCCGAGGACGACCGGAAGTACAGTTACACGCTTGCTGTGCCGGAGCGAGTAGATTATCACCGTCTGCTGGGGCAGAACGTCATTTCCTGCTCGTCGGTACTCGTCCGGCGGGAACTGATGGAGCGCTATCCCATGGGCAACGACGCTATTCACGAGGACTTTGCCGTTTGGCTGAAGATCCTTCGCGAGGAGAAATGGGCGTATGGTGTCAACGAACCTCTGCTCGTTTACCGCGTGTCGCGCTCGTCCAAATCTGGCAACAAGCTCAAGGCTGCACGCATGACGTTCGGGACATACCGTTATGTCCGCGTTCCGCTGCCGCTTGCGGTGTGGAGCGGGCTGCTGTATACCGTCCGCGGCATCCGAAAATTCCGCGCCATCGGCGCATCGCTGACGAACGAAACTTTTGAACTGCCCGACGGCATGGAGAGAGAATGAAACGAGTCTGTCATCTTACCAGCGTACACAACAGCGACGATACACGCGTATTTCATAAAGAATGCGTTTCTCTTGCCCGCGCCGGGTATGACGTAACGCTCGTTGCCCCCGGCAAGAGCCGGGAGGACGAGGGGGTACACGTTGTCGGCGTGGGAGAAAAGCCTGCCGGAACGCTCAACCGTCTCGCGTCGCCCTTCGCGAGACACGCCTATGAAACAGCTCTCGCCCTCGACTGCGAGCTGTACCATCTGCACGACCCCGAACTTCTGCCGTTTGCGCTGAAGCTAAAACGACGCGGAAAAATTGTTGTGTTTGACAGCCACGAATTTTATGCCCTGCTCATTCAGGAGAAGGGTTATATTCCCGGCTTTCTCAAAAAAACGGCGTCGCGCGTTTACGGCATGCTGGAAGCGAGGGCTTTCCAAAAACTTGACGCGGTCATTATTCCCTGCACGTCATATGGGAAGAATCCCTTTGAAAAGTGCGCAAAGCGCACCGTGATTGTCGATAACCTTCCGGATGCCGGGCGCTTCCCGCCGCCGAAACCGCTGTACCCGGATGCGGAAAATGCCGTCGGCTATGTCGGTGGCATAAGCACCGAGCGCGGCATAACAAATCTCGTCCGCGCGTGCGCTATCGCCGGAGCCCGGCTGCGTTTGGCCGGTCCCGTCTGGCCGGCGTATCTTGAAGAGCTGCAAAGCATGCCGGAGTATTCCTGCGTGGATTATGCAGGTGTCGTTCCGTATGACGAGGTGCCAGAGTACTGCCGCCACTTTTCCGTCGGCATGGCGACGCTTTTGAACATCCATCAGTATGTCAGCATCGATAATCTCCCCACCAAAGTTTATGAATATATGGGCATGGGGCTTCCGGTCGTCCTGTCGGACCGGCCGGCTGCACGCGCGCTTGCGGAAGAATGTGACTGCTGTGCGTGCGTTAATCCCGATGATCCGGCGGCGATCGCCGCTGCCATCCGTTCGCTTCTGGATGATCCCGATCGCCGGGCACGTATGGGTGCAAACGGCTACCGGGCGCTGCAGGAACGGTTTAATTGGAAAACCGAGGAGGAAAAGCTCTTAGCGCTGTATGCGGAACTTCTGACAGCGAAAGACGAGTGACCCCTATGCAATGTGCCGGCAGTTCACGCTGCCGCGAAGAAGGAGAAGAATCATGTCAAAGAAAATTCTGGTTTTGGCGCCGCACACGGATGACGGTGAGCTTGGCTGCGGCGGAACGGTGGCACGGCTGCTGGAGGAAGGCTGTGAAGTACACTTCGCGGTGTTTTCCACCTGTGCGGAGTCTGTCCCGGCGGGCTTTCCGCCGGATGAACTGAAAACGGAATTTCTCTCTTCCATGGAAAGCTATGGCATCCCGTCGGAGCAAATTATTCTCTTTGATTTTCCCGTTCGTCACTTCCCGGCGCACCGGCAGGAAATTCTGGAAGAGCTTGTGCGGCTCAACCGGCGCATCGCGCCCGATATCGTGTTTGCGCCGTCCATGCACGACGTGCATCAGGATCACCACACCATTGCGGAGGAAGCCATCCGTGCATTCAAACGCACGAGCATCCTCGGCTATGAAGAGCCGTGGAACAATCTTACCTTCAATAATCAGGTGTATGTCACGCTGGAGGAGCGCCATGTGGCGAGAAAGATCGCCGCTGTGGAGCGATACGTTTCGCAGCGCGGGCGTGTATACACCTCCGGCGAATATATGCGCGCTCTGGCTATGAACCACGGTGTGCAGATCGGACGGCAGTATGCCGAGGTATTTGAGACGGACCGCTGGATTCTCTGAGAGACCGTACGGAAGCCCTTCTGAAAAGGAGAGAACGCCATGAAAAAGATTCTTCTGGTTTTCGGCACCCGGCCGGAAGCCATCAAAATGTGCCCGCTTGTGCGCGAATTGCGGGAGCGGCGCGAAATACAAACCGTCGTCTGCGTAACAGGGCAGCACCGGGAAATGCTCGATCAGGTGCTTGAAGCGTTTTCCGTTGTGCCGGACTATGACCTTTCCATCATGAAGGGGCAGCAGACGCTCTTTGATGTTACAACGAACATCCTGGAACGCATCAAGGCTGTCCTGGAAAAGGAACATCCGGACATCGTGCTTGTCCACGGCGACACGACGACGACGTTCGTATCCGCGCTTGCGTGCTTCTATTTGCAGATTCCGGTGGGACATGTCGAGGCCGGACTGCGCACGTATGATATCTATAGTCCCTATCCTGAGGAATTCAACCGGCAGGCGGTGTCCATTATCAGCCGGTACAACTTTGCGCCCACCGAGCAGGCAAAGCAGAATCTTCTGTCCGAAGGGCGCGACCCCTCCGGCATTTATGTGACCGGCAACACGGTCATCGATGCGCTGAAAACGACCGTCCGCGCCGACTATACCCATCCGGAACTGGAATGGGCGGCGGGGAAGCGGCTCATCCTCATCACGGCGCACCGCCGGGAAAATCTCGGCGAGCCGATGCGCCACATGTTCCGCGCCATTCGCCGTGTGCTGGATGAGCACGAGGATGTGCGGGCAATCTACCCCATTCATCGAAACCCGCTGGTGCGGGAAGCGGCGGCGGAGATCTTCGGAGACGACGAGCGCATTCACATCATCGAGCCGCTGGATGTGCTGGATTTCCACAACTTCCTCGCGCGGAGTTATCTTGTGCTCACCGACAGCGGCGGCATTCAGGAGGAAGCGCCAAGTCTCGGAAAGCCGGTGCTCGTCATGCGCGATACGACCGAGCGGCCCGAGGGAGTCGCTGCCGGAACGCTCCGGCTCGTTGGCACGAGAGAGGAAACAATTTACGAGAGCTTCACGGAGCTTTTGGATAACACGGCGGCGTATGAAAAAATGAGCCACACCGCCAACCCCTACGGCGACGGTCATGCCTGCCGCCGCATTGCGGACGTTCTTGCGGGAGAATAACCCATGAAAATCCTCGTTGCCGCTCCTGGCTATGACAGCCGGGAGAAACACGAAGTAAATATTTTCGCACTAGATCAGGCCAAGGCGCTGCGCGATGCTGGACACGATGTCCGCTTTGCGGCGGTTGATACGCGCTCGATCCGGCACGCCCGCCCGCTCGGCTTCCGGAGCTATATGCTCGACGGTATCGGCGTGTACTATGGCGCGATCCCCTGCGGCGCGCTGCCGCTCGCCCTTCCGGCGTTGGCGGGGCGGATGGCGGCTTCCGGCATCTGGCGCATTGTTGCAAAGGACGGCTGGAAGCCGGATATCATTCATCAGCATTTCGGATTTGATCTTCGCCGTGCGGCGCGGGATACCGCGGTTCCTTTTGTCTATACGGAGCACCGTTCGGCAATAAATTGCCTGCTTCCCCCCGCGGCGCAGAAGGCGCTGAAAGAGGAATACGAAAAGACGGACGCTCTTTTGTGTGTCAGTCAAATGCTGGAAAAGAGCATTTTTTCCAATACCGGCCTTCGGGCGAAGGTCGTTTCCAACATTGTTGACACGCAAAACTTTAGCACGGCAGGGAAGGCGTGCGTCCAAAATGACGTTTTCCACTTTGTTGCTCCCGAAAGGAAATGGCGGAAGCGTATGCGCAGGCGGATGCGTTTGTTTTGGCGTCCCGGCGTGAAACCTTTGGCGTCGTGTATATCGAAGCAATGGCATCGGGACTTCCCGTGATCGCTACGCGCTGCGGCGGGCCGGAAGATTTTGTCACGGAAGAAAATGGGATTTTGATCCCCGTGGACGATGTTGCCGCGCTCACCGATGCCATGGAGCACATGATGCTACACCGGAGCGAGTACGACAGCGCGGCGATTGCCACTTCGACGCGGGAGCGGTTTGCCCCGGAGAAAATCGCCGCACAGCTTACCGAGATATATACGGCGGTTTTGGAAAAATACTGAGCTGTTATTGGCTGTAATAGGCGATTTAGCGCGTCTTCGATGCAAGACGGTATTTTTCGGGATATCGGAAAGGAAAAACAATGCTGTGAGAGTTTTGTATATTGCCTACATCGACATGGAGGCCATGACCTCTGGGTCCAAAGTGCGCCCGGCAAAAATGTATCAGGCGTTTCTCGACGAGGGACACGAGGTGAAGCTTCTTGCCGGCAGCCAGAACCGGCGTGACTGGCCGCGCCGGAAGAAGGCCATCCGGGAAATCATGGAATGGCTCGATACGAATACGCCGGATATCTGCTATATCGAATCTCCCGTCTATCCGATCATACTGTCGGAGGATTACCGTCTCATCCGGAGACTGCATCGCATGGGCGTGCCGATCGGGTACTTTTACCGCGATTTTTATAAAAAGTTCCCGAAGGAATTCCCAAAGCGGAAGGATCTTGCCGGGTGGTGCAAAGATACGCTGAAGGATATTTTGCAATCCAAAACCGACCGGGTGCTGCGGCAGGTGGATATTGTGTATGTGCCTTGCCGGGAATGCCGCGAGGTTTTTCCGGAGTATGCCGATGTCCGGCCTCTTCCGCCCGCGAGCGAGAAACATCCGGAGCACCAGGCGCATGGGAGCAATACTGCCATCTATGTCGGCGGTATGGCCTATTTTTACGACGGGATGCTGATGCTGGAAGCCTTTCACCGGCTGAACGAGGAGGGGGATTATCCCCTTTTGCTGATTTGCCGTCAGAATGAATGGGCGAAGCTGGATTCGCCGTATAAGACGGAGCCGTGGCTGGAGGTGCATCATGTGTCCGGCGAGCAGCTGATCCCGTATTATGAACGGGCAGGCGTCGCGCTCATTATAGATAGTGGGACGAAGTACAGCGATTACGTCTTTTCCGTGAAGCTGTACGAGTACACCAGCTTTGGCCTGCCGATCGTCGTGTGCGGCGCCAAAAGCATGGAGCGCGTGATCGAAGAGGGCGGCTTTGGCAAAAGAGCCGAATGTACGCCCGAAGCAATCGCGGAGACGGTAAAATACGTTATCGAGCACCGGGATGCCTATGCGGAAAAATCAGAGGCGGCGCTGCTGCGCGACGGACTCTGGACGCACCGCGCTCGACAGGTGGTGCGAGAGCTTTCTGAGAAGAAAACGAAGAAGTAAGGAGTCGGCACGTGCATATTTTGGTTATCCCGTCATGGTATCCGACACCGGAGGATCCAATCAACGGCTGCTTCTTCCGCGAACAGGCGCAGGCGCTGGCGGACTTTGGTCACCGCGTCAGCGTGTTCGCGTATTTTTCCGACGCGCCAGAGGGCGTATATACGGAAAAGCTCACCCAGGGGAACATGACGGAGTTTCACATCCATGTAAAGCCGGTGCGGTTTCATTTGACGTATTTCCGCGTTATGAAAGAGATGCTCCGCCTGCTGCACGCGGAACTCGCCGGCGCGAAGCCGGATATCATCCATGTGCATTCCTTCCGCGCAATCCGCTATGCGCGCGCGATCCGTGCCCTTCACGGCATCCCCATTGTCGTTACGGAGCATGTGACGTGGTTCGAGCGAAAGCTGCTTACCGAAAAAGAACTCTCCGCGATTTCCCGGGATTATAATGCCGCGGATGCGCTCATCGCTGTGAGCCCCGGGCTGCGCGACCAGATTCAGCCGTACTGCACGAACAAGGATGTGCTCGTCGTGCCGAACATGGTGGACGCGCACTTTCTCCGCGGCGAGCTGCATCGTCCGGCGGGGGATACTTTCGGCTTTGTCTGTGTGGGAGCCCTCTCGGATAAGAAGGGCATCGACCTTCTGCTTCGGGCCTTTGCCGCGGTACACGAAAAGCTTCCGCACACCCGCCTTACGGTCTGCGGCGGCGGGGAAGAGGAGAAAGCGCTGCTCGCGCAGGCAAAAAGCCTCGGCGTGAGTGACGTCGTGGATTTCATGGGACAGGTATCGCGTGCCCAATGCGCGGAGACGCTTCGCGAAAATCAGGCGTTTGTTCTCCCCAGCCGCGCCGAGACTTTCGGTGTCGTATATGTGGAAGCGATGGCGTGCGGTCTTCCCATTATCATGACGAAGCTTGGCGCCTGGACGCTCCTGACCCGCCCGGAAACCGGCCTTGCCGTGGACGTGGAAAACGTTGAGCAGCTTGCCGACGCGATGCTTTTTATGGCGGAGCATAGCGAACGGTATGATGCCGGTACCATTCGTGCCTTCTGTGCAGAAAATTTCTCTGCCGACAGCATCTGCCGACAGCTTACGAAAATCTATACGGACGTGATAAAGCGAAAAGGGGAGTAGCCGTTGGCTTCCAGTCGAATCAAAAACTCCATAACGAATATTCTGACCGGGGCTTTTGGGCAGATTCTTGAGATCGTTCTCAACTTTGCGCTGCGCACGGCGTTTTTGTATTTTCTTGGCAAGGAATATGCCGGCATCAACGGCGTGCTCTCCGGCGTGCTGCAGGTGCTGAATCTTGCCAACCTCGGTATTGACGGCGCGATCGTCTACGCCATGTACAAGCCTCTGGCGGAAAAGAACATCAACCAGTCCAAAGCGCTTGTGGCGTTTTACCGCAAGGCGTACCGGATCATCGGCTTTGCCATTGTCATCGTCGGCGTCGCGCTGATTCCTGTACTGCCGTACCTTCTCAAGGGGTCAACAGAGCTTGTCGATATTCGCATTGTATACTGCCTGTATCTGGCGGACACGGCGGCATCTTACTGGTTCTTCTCCTATCTGAGCACCGTTTTGCAGGCCGATCAGCGAAAGTATGTCATGACGCGCATCACATACTTCACGCAGATTGCGTCTACCGTTGCCAAGGCAGTTGTTCTCTTCACTCTGCGCGGCACACCGGCGCTCTGCTTTTATGTATTTACCGGCACGGGCATGGCCTTTACGGTCTTGAGAAATCTTCTGCTCCGTGCCCGGTGCCGCAAGCTCTATCCGTGGCTGAAAGAGAAAGATGCCCGCGCTCTCACAAAGGAAGAACGCGGCGGCATTTTCCGCAATGTTGTCGGAATGTTTTCCAACAACGTCTGCCGCGTGCTCAACGACGGTATCGACACCACGGTCATTTCTGCCATGGTGGGCGTTAGTGTCAGCGGTGTATTCACAAACTATGTGGCGCTCCGGCAGTATGTTGTCAACATCATCCGCACGGTGCTCGACCCGCTGACGGCGAGCGTCGGCAATCTCTGCGCCATGGAATCCACGGAAAAGAAGGAGACCTTTTTTCACCATTTGCAGTTCACCTGCTTCTGGATTTACGGCTTTTCCGCCATTGGCTTGTGGATACTGAGCGACCATTTCATCGCAGGCGTATGGCTGCACAGTACCGACTGGCTTCTCCCGGCGGGCTGTGTTCTTTTCTATGCGCTCAATCTTGCCATAGAGGGCATGGCCAAGGCGGTCATCATCTACCGCGACGCGAACGGCCTTTTCTGGCAGACAAAGTACCGCTATATCTTCTCTTCGGTTTTTAACGCCGTGCTTTCGATCGTTTTGGTCGGTCCGGTCGGGCTGGGCGTGACCGGCGCACTCGTCGGCACAACGGCAAGTCTCCTGATCATGCTCTCCTTCGACCCGATTCTCGTTTTTCGCGAGGTGTTCCACAAAAAGGCGTGGGGATATTACCGTGCCTACTTCGGCTATCTCGCGCTCACCGTTGCGACCGGCGCGCTGGTATACGTTCTCGCTCTGCCGTTTTCCGAATACACGGTGGCCAATTTCCTTATCCGGCTGCTTTTGTGCCTTGCCGTGCCGAATGGCCTCTGGTTTCTCCTGTTCCGAAAAAACGAGAATTTCGTGTATCTTCGCGACACAGCAC
>CAVIVK010000106.1:0-7888 GCA_963645975.1 Bifidobacteriaceae bacterium
CTCTGCCGGGATACCGGACTGCCGCCGATGGCGGTAGATATTCTGATGTTCATCGCCAACAACCCGGAAAAGAGCACGGCGAGCGATATCTGTCAATTCCGCGGGCTAAAATCCGGCATTGTGTCCGTCCATGTGGATCGGCTGGTGAACGAGGGGCTTCTCGTGCGGCAGAGCGTTCCCGGCGACCGGAGGAAAACGCAGCTTGTCTGCACAGACGCGGCCGCGGAGCTCATCGAAACGGGCCGCGGCATACAAAAGCGCTTTGCGCAGAAGCTGCTGGCTGGGCTGTCGGAAGAGGACATCGCGGTATTTCGCGCCTGTCTCGCGGCGATGGGCGACAACATAGAGGATATACGCAAAAACGGACTTTCCACGGAGGACGAAAGCAAATCATGATAAAGCTATTGAAAAACATGCGCCCGAAGGAAAAAGGGATGGCGCTGCTCTGTCTGGTGTTTGTCGTGGTGCAAATCTATTTTGATTTGCGTCTGCCGGACTATATGACAGACCTTACGAAGCTGATCAAAACATCCGGCACGACGGCGGACATTGTTGACGTCGGGCTCCGAATGCTCGGCTGCACGGCGGTGAGCGCGGTGCTCGCGATCGCGTGCGGATTTCTCGCCGCAAAAACCGCGTCCGGGTTCAGCTTTACCGTTCGCGAAAAGCTTTTTCATCATGTGATGGATATCGGCAGCGAGGAAATGCAGGACTTTTCCATTCCGAGTCTCATCACCCGCACAACGAACGACATTACACAAATCCAAATGATCATCGCCATGGGGCTGCAGATGATCATCAAAGCTCCCATCATGGCGGTTTGGGCAATCATCAAAATTCTCGGCAAGAGCTGGGAGCTCTCTGCCGTGACCGCAGCGTTCGTCATTGTGCTGTTCACAACGGTGCTGCTCATCATGAGCTCGTGCATCCCCCGCTTCCGCCTTGTGCAGAAGATGACGGATAAAATCAACCGCGTGGCGCGCGAAAACCTGACCGGCATCAACGTGGTGCACGCCTTCAATGCCGAAGAGTTCCAGAACGAAAAGTTTGACGGCCCCAGCCGCGGCATGATGGATTTGCAGATGAAAAACCAGAAGCTCTTCGCGCTGGTGCAGCCGGCAATGTCGCTGGGGATGAACGGTCTCGCGCTCGCAATCTACTGGGTCGGCGCAGCGCTCGTGAATAACATTGCCGTCTCCGACATGGCCGCGCGCCTCACCATGTTCAGCGACGTGCTCGTATTCAGCACCTATGCAACGTACATTGTCATGTCGTTCATGATGCTCGCCATGATCTTCATGCTGCTGCCGCAGGCGCAGGTGTCCGCGGAGCGTATCAACGAGGTGCTCGAGCGCAAAGCCTCCATCCGCGAGGGCAGCGTACAAACCGGCGCCGAGACCGGAACGGTAGAGTTTCGCAATGTCTCTTTCCGGTACCCCCACGCCTCCGGGGACGCGCTGGCTAACGTCAGCTTCAAGGTAAACCGCGGCGAAACACTCGCGATCATCGGTGCGACCGGCAGCGGCAAAACGACGCTCATCCAGCTCATCCCCCGCTTTTACGATGCGACGGAGGGCGAGGTGCTCGTTGACGGCGTGAACGTGAAGGACTATTCCTTCGACGCGCTCTACGATAAGCTCGGCTACGTCACGCAGAAGGCCGTTCTCTTCTCGGGAACGGTGCGCGACAACGTTCTCTTCGGCGAAAGCGCCGCCGGAAACGACAACAAAAACCTTGACCGCGCCATTGCGCTTTCGCAGGCAAAGGAGTTTGTGGACAAGCTGCCGGAGGGCACGGACTATGCGATTGCGCAGCTCGGCCGCAACGTGTCCGGCGGGCAGAAGCAGCGCCTCTCCATCGCCCGTGCGCTGGCGAGAAAGCCGGAGATTCTGGTCTTTGACGACTCGTTCTCGGCGCTTGATTACCGGACGGACGCGAAGCTGCGCGAGGGACTGAACCGCGAAGAGCACAACACGACAAAGATCATCGTTGCCCAGCGCATCAGCACGATCCGCCACGCGGACAAAATTCTCGTTCTTGACCGCGGCGAGATTGCCGGCATGGGAACGCACGACGAGCTCATGCGCTTCTGCAAAGTGTACCGCGAGATTGCAACATCGCAGCTGAGCGCCGCGGAGCTCGCCTGAGGAGGAACCGGAAATGAAACGAAAAGACAATCCTAACGGCATCCACTCGGCGGTACCGCGCCTTACGGACTATATGCGCTCGAGCATGGGCGTCATTATTATGGCCTTGATCCTTGCCGCGCTCAGCGCGGTGATGACGATTCTCGGCCCGAACCGGATCGGGCGGATCGCTACGATCATGTCCGACGGGCTGTTTGGCAGCATCGATCTTGCAGCGATTGCAGAAATCGGCATTTTTCTCGCCGTTATCTACGCGTTCAGCGCGATATTCAATTTTGTCCAGCATTACACCATGGCCGTCGTCACGCTGAAAATGTCCTACCGTATGCGCGGCGAGCTTTCGGCCAAAATCAACCGCGTACCGCAGAAGTATTTCGGTGCAACCTCGCAGGGCGACATTCTCAGCCGCATCACGAACGACGTTTCCACCCTGCAGCAGGGTCTCACCAACAGCCTCCCGACGATCATCAGCGCGGCCACGCAGTTTATCGGATGCCTTATCATGATGTTCGTGACGGAGTGGCATCTTGCGCTCGTCTCCGTTGCCATAACGCTCCTCGGCATGCTGCTGATAGTGCTCATTCTCTCCAAATCGCAGCGCTTTTTCGCTGCGCGGCAGAAGAGTCTCGGTGAGCTGAACGGCTACGTGGAGGAAATGTACTCCGGCCATGAGGTTGTACGGCTCAGCCGCGCCGGACAGAAAATCGGCGCGCAGTTTGACGCTCTCAACGCCGCCGTTTACGATGCGAACTGGAAATCGCAGTTCCTCTCCGGCATGATGCAGCCGCTCATGAATATCGTCGGCAACGTTGCCTATGTTGCGGTGTGCGTTTTCGGCTCGATTCTCGCGATGAACGGCACGATCGAGTTTGGCGTGATCGTCTCCTTCATTCTGTATGTCCGGCTGTTCACCTCGCCGCTGACGCAGATGGCGCAGGGCATGACGAACCTGCAGACGGCCTCCGCTTCTGCACACCGCATTTTTGACTTTCTCGAAACCGAGGAAATGCCCGACGAGAGCGAAAAGACCGCAAAGCTTACCGGCGTGCGCGGGGCGGTTTGCTTCGATCACGTCCGCTTCAGCTATCCGAACAACCCGGATAAGACCATCATCCGCGACTTTTCCGCCGAGGTGCTTCCCGGGCAGAAGGTCGCCATCGTCGGCCCGACCGGCGCGGGCAAAACCACAATGGTCAATCTGCTCATGCGCTTTTTCGAGATCAACGGCGGCAGCATAACGATCGACGGCGTGCCGGTATCCGATATGCGCCGGGAGGATGTGCACAGCCTGTTCAGCATGGTCTTGCAGGACACCTGGCTCTTTGAGGGAACGGTGCGGGAAAATCTCGTATACAACATGGAGGGCATCACTGACGAGCAGCTGGAAGAGGTCTGCCGCGCCTGCGGTCTGGACAAATTTGTCCACTCGCTGCCACAGGGGTTTGATACTGTCCTCTCCGAAAGCGCCGGTATCTCCGCCGGGCAGAAGCAGCTTCTCACCATCGCCCGCGCCATGCTGCAAAATGCGCCCATGCTGATTCTCGATGAGGCGACCTCCTCCGTCGATACCCGCACGGAGCTGCTGATCCAGCGCGCCATGGACGAGCTTACGAAGGGGCGCACCAGCTTTGTGATCGCGCACCGTTTGTCCACGATCAAAAACGCGGACAAGATCCTCGTCATGCGCGACGGTGACGTGGTCGAGAGCGGCACGCACGACGAGCTCATGCAGCGCGGCGGCTTCTATGCCGATCTATACAACAGCCAATTTGAAGAAGCATCGTAACTTCAAACAAGCCCCGCTCCGTTGAGGGGTTTGTTTGAGGGGATAGCGGCTCGCTGCAGCGCATACGCCACGCGCAAAAGGCGGAGGTTCCGTATTCGGAACCTCCGCCTTTTTCCTTATCTCATTTTGCTGCCGCGAAGCCTTTTTCCTTGTAGCCGCAGTCGCAGTACGGCCCGCCGGAGGCGAGCGTGTACTCGCGCACGAAGTCCGTCGCACCGCCGGCCTCGCTCATCGTGTAGTCCAGATGGCAGAGCGCCGGAGTGAGATCGTAAAGCCCCAGCTTTTTCATCAGAACGCAGATGCCGCAACGGGTGAAGCGTCCCTCGTAGCCGCTGCCGTCCGGGTACTCATAGTACTCCATATTCCAGGAATACGGGTTGCGGTCGGCGGCGCGGAGCGCGGCGGTGGCCTTCATGCCCTCAATGTCCTGGGATGAGAATTTCTTCTTTCCGCTCTTGCGGCAGAACCAGCGCATGGGGCCGGTCATCATCGCGTCGGCATAGTACTTCGTAAGGCGCTCCACATCCGGCCTCTCCGGCATGGAGACGATGAACGCGCCGAGAAGAGCGCAGTTCACGATGTTCATTTTGAAGCGGTCGGCCTTTTCAAATTCCGGGAGCGAGGCGATGATCTCCTTATACTTCGGCTTCGCCTTTTTCGCGATTTCCGCGGCCGTATCGGCATCGTATCCGAACACGACCGTAAGCTGCTTCCGGAACGACGCACCGAACAGCGCCCACATTCCCATGGGCATTCCGGCGTATTTCATGTTTATTCCCCCTAATTTTTCGGCATTACTGCCGGATATCGAATCAAATCGTACAGCACGCCGTGCTCGCCGAAGCGGCGCGCCCCGGCAATCTCCATGCCGAGATGGACGTATTTATCGCATTTCGATTTTGCATCGGTCTCCAGGATCACCGGCACGCCGAGGCGGTCGCCCTCGGCGAAGGCCATGTCCATCACCCTTCGCATGAATCCCTGCCTCTGATACTTCTCGCGCACGCAGACGAGCCCGACGAACACATAGGGCTTTTTCTCCTTGTCCATCCGGTCGTTCAGCCCCTGTCCGCCCTTGGCCATGATGCGCAGGAAGCGCACAAGGTCTTTGCCCTTCAGCGCCCCGAAAAACGCCTTGGCAAGCGGCAGAACCGCTTTGATTTTGACCTTTTCGCCGGGCAGCTTATAGGCGATAAAGCCCTCGCCGCGCTCGCTCGTTGTGTGCATCATGCCGCTTTGCAGCGCCATGCGCACGTACCCGCGGATGAACGCCGCCGTCGCTTCCCGGCTGGGAAAGGCACTCGCGAGCCCCTGCTCCGCACCGTAATCGTAATACCCGAAGGCGTGCCCGATGTCGGCGATCATAGCTTCGTCAAGCGTTTCTACCTTCATTCGCTTTTCTCCCCCTCCGGCGGCAGACGAAGTTCGGAACGCTCCATCACGCCGCGCAGCATGGCCGCAAAGCCCTCCGGGTCGCGGATCTGATACTGCATATGGTCGTAACCGGCAAACGCAGGGAAGTGCGCTTCCGGATATGCCTCTTTCACCGCGTCGCGGTATTTGAAATGATCCTCCGCGCTGCCGAAGGCAAAGTATGTATGCCGCTGCGTCTCCGGCGAAAGCGCCGGGAACGGCTGGTCTTCGAGACTGTCCGCGAGCTGGCGGCGGAGATTGCCATACGCGAGCGCTTTGCCCGCGGCGATGAAGTACGGCTTGATGGCATCATCGTCACACCAGAGGATCTTTTTGAGTGTCGCACCGTTCGACCAATAGAGACTGCGGATGGCAAGATACAGAAACGGCACCATGATGCGCCGCGTGCCCCGGGAAATCTGTGCAAACTGGCCGCCGTCAAAGTAGACATAGTCGATCGGCAAGTCCGTATGCGTCAGAAATGCCATGGCAAGGTCTGCGCCGATGGACGATGCCACAACGAGCGCAAGGCGCTTTACGCCCTGTGCTCGGAGGAAGTCCTCCACCTGCCGGACTTCATCCGCCTTGCTTACGTACTTCTGCCCGGCGCAGTAGACCGAGGAGGTCGGCAGGATGCAGAAATAATCGTCCTGCAAATGCTTCGCCACCGGCTCGCTGCTCGCACCGGTCACGCCCATGGCGTGGAAGAATAGCACCGCGGGGGCGTCCCTGCGGCCCAGCGTTTCAAAGAGCATGGCCTTGCCTCAATGCAGGAACAGCAGCATCAGCCCTGCGAGCACCGCGGAGATGACCACCATACCCACCGTGCCGAAAAGCCACTTTTTGCGCTTGGCCGCGGCGTTAATGTAGGGCTTCAAATCCTCCGTGCCGGGGATCGTCCACGCCTTCGTGTGTCCGACCCAGTAGTCGTCAATCAGAAACCGGTCGATGAGATTCATCACCGAGAGGATGACGAGCAGCTGCCAGAACGGCGTGAGGAAGCCGCGCGCGCCGTTGATCGCATACACGCACACAAGCACGTACGCGATATAGCCGGGGAGGCACACCGCCTTGAAGAGCTTCTTGTTTCGCTTGATTTTCTCTTTCGTCGTCAGTCCCAGCGCAACGACACGAGCCTGCACTTCCGCTTCATATAGATGCACCATGCCGACCGCGCCGTTGCGGATGCCGAACAGGCAGACCAGCACAAGCAGCACGCCCAGCCCCAGTCCTTCCAAAAGCACTTTTCCGATCATGTTATTTGTTCCTCCTATACCCCGCCGCGTCGCGGTATTCGGGGTGTTCGTTTATATAAGGGTCTTTGTCGCCGCAGATGGTATAGTCGCACCGGCAGCCGTTCGAGCACGTGGTCTCTCGCACAAGCCGCGCGTGGATGAGCTCCATGCCCAGATAGTCCGGGTTGCAGAGCGCCGGCATAACATCGAGCAGATCGTGCTGCTTGGCAAATTCCGCCACGGGACACGCAGCAAATTCATAGTAAATGGGCTTGTCCTTCGCATAGGGCGCAACGGTCATTTGATAGTCGCCCCACTCGTCGCACCGCTTTTTGGCGTTGCAGAACGCTTTGTGCAGCAGCCGCTTGAAAAACGGCTTATTCACATCCACAAATTTGGAGAGGATGCGGAACGACGGCAGGAAGAGTTCTCCCTCCATCTCCTCGATCTCATCAAGGCTCACAACATCCCGGCAGACGGTGTAATACGCCATAAGCGCGATGCAGTCGTAGGTGCCGCCCGCGCCGTTGTGGAAGTTTTTGCTGCCGCCAAGGTCGGTACGCCAGTCGGAAAGATACGCCACATACTGCCGCTGTACCCGTTCCCAGACGGCTTCCCGCTCCGGCTCCGGGTAATGCCGGGCAATCTTTTCCTGAATCTGCTTTTTGCAGGCTTTGGTATAGATCACATGGCAGCGGCGGTCAAACTGCAGTTCGCTGTCTTTCATAGATTTTTCTCCATTTATTTCTTCAAAATTTCCACGATCTTTGCGAAATCTTCTTTCGCCTCTTTGAACACCGGCAGCATGCAGTAGCAATGCACCATACCGGGGCGCGCGAATGCCGTGTGCGGCACACCGGCACGCTCACACGCCGCAGCGAAGTCCGGCAGCGCGCCGTAGAGCACTTCGTCGGCGCTGTAGAAAAAGTGGATATCGCCAACGCCGGTAAAGTCGCCCCGCGAGCCGGAGATCATGTAATCCGGCACGTTGTCCTGCCCGTGGCGCATGAACTTTTCCACGGTGACCATGAAGGCGTAGTCAATGGCGACGTCCCTATCGTTGAGCGCCTTCATGCGCTCCTTTTCCTCATCGTTCCAAGGCACCTCGCCGGGGGACACGGCCACGATGTGCCGCGGCGCCGGCAAGGGTTCCGGCTGCACATTGTTGTGCGCCGCGATGCCGAGCGCGAGCGCGCCGCCGGAGGAGAAGCCGCAGGTGCTGACGTTCCCGCCGCCGTACAGAGCGATCATCTGCCGGTAGCATTCATAGACCATGGCGTAGGTCTCCGTGATGCAGTGCTCGGTGC
>CAVIVK010000107.1:0-4655 GCA_963645975.1 Bifidobacteriaceae bacterium
GTACTATAAAGCACAGATGTGTTATAAAAGAGGAAAGCACCTTCACCATCGGTAAAATCCCGATAGAAAACGCAACTTTCTTTACAAGATAGCTGTATTCAAGATACGCGCTGCTCGAAATGCTTATGGCTTCTGAAATAAAGAGCCACAACACAATACCTGGAAGAAACCATGCAACAAATGGTACGCCATCTGTATCCGAGCCAGGGAAAGCGAACTGAAAAACAACACAGTATACCAGAACTGTTAGTGCCGGCTGAAGGAATGCCCAAAGCACGCCAAAATAGGACCCGGCAAATTTACGACGGAAGTCCTTCTTCGACAGCGAAACCAACAGTCTCCGATCTGAATACAATTCCTTTATCAGCCGGTATAAATTCTTAAATGCATATATCATAATATTGTTTCATCATTCTCCGGTATCCATTCTTCAAGAAGGGAAGAAAGAATCTTTGTCCTCGCGCTCCAACTGTTTTCATGTAAAAACTCTTTTGCGGCCAAAGGTTCTTCCATCTGCTTCGCCGCCGTCTTTACTGCAACAGAAAATTCTTCTTTCTGAAAATAAAAGGTAATCCTTGTGTTTTCCGAAAAGCGTTCAACCGACCGCCAGAATGATGAGACGACCGGTTTGCCAAGAGCGAGATACTCATAAAGTTTTATGGGGTCGACATTGTCAATCAGCGGGCACGGAAGAAACGGCATCAGCGCCACATCCGCACTTTTTACATAGCTCAGCGCCTGTTTATGTGGCAGTTTTCCCAGATAATGGCAGTTTTTGATCTCTGAAAGAATGTTTTTCTGTTTTTCACTCCCGTCTCCGACGATATAAAGATGAAAAGACGGTTCTGTATCCATAAAGTTCTTCAGCAGCGGCACATCTACCCACCATTCGACCGCTCCCATATAGACCAGCGCCGGATGGTTTATACCGGGCAACGATTCCGCTTTCATGCAATCTTCCGGATCTGCCGCATTAAAGACCGTGGTAATTCTCTCTGCCGGCGTACCATACTGCTCTTCCAAATACTCTTTAAGTGAAGATGATGACGCAAAAATATGCCTTGCATAATTACACAAGTCTTTTTCTGATTTTTCCATCAGTTTTTTCTTTTTGCCTTGGTAAAAGCCTGTCATCAAATCCATGCAGTCATAAAAAACTGGCAATTTTTTCCATCGTAGTGGTATCAAATCCAGTTGTACGGGATTTGTCAAAATAACAGCGTCAAATCTCATCCGCGGTAAGAGAAGCGGCAGCAACCACCTTGACGCAGCGCGAACTATATACGAACGCATATAACCCCGAATCAGAGACATCTCTATCACAGATACATTTTTTTCTGGGCAGAAGCGCCGGGGGGTCTTTGTGCCGATCACGAGGTATGTGACCCGATATCCCAGTTTTCCCAATTCCTTTGCTATAAAATGTGGGCGCTGCTGCATGGTATCCCATGCAATACACGAAAAATACAGCAAATGTTTCATTGTACTCACTTTCTTTTTTCGCGTGTAGATCGGTTACGGGAAAACGCCCTCTTTGTTTCCAGCATTCTCCGTGTTTGCATATTCCGTTTCAATCCATTCTGTCATCCGGCTAAGAGAAAATGGCGTTTTATCCATTCTGTCTGCAGCACATTCTCTCCGCTCCGAAATACTGCTCTCTAAAAGCACCTTTGTCCAGCCCCGTACTCCTACGGAGAGCGGAACAGTTGTTACATAGGGAGCGGGTCGAACCTCCTCTGGAATTCTCTCAGAACACACGACCGGAAGCCCTGACGCTTGGGCCTCGATACATGAGATTCCAAAGCCTTCTTTCAAGCTGGGAAAGGCAAATACATCCATGGCACTAAGGAGACGCTCAACGCTGCTGCTTGTACCATAGAAAATCGTATACCTCGATACGCCAAGCCGCTCGGCCGTTTTTTGCAGCTTTGTTTTCTCTTCACCGTCTCCTACCAGAAGTAGTCGGCTTGCAGGGCGTTCTTTTATAAGTTCTGCCAGCACGTATAGCAAAAAGGACTGATTTTTTTCCGAGCTTAGTCTTCCCACATTACCGATAACATAGCACTCTTCCAGACCCAGCTCAGCACGAATCATCTCTCGTTCCTCTCTATGAAACCGGAACTTCTCCGCATCAATCCCGTTTGGGACCACATGGATTGTTTCAGATAACCCAGGAAATAAAAATCGTGCAGCATCCCGCGAACAAGCCCAATAGTCCGTTGCGGTGTTTGCCCACAGTCTGCATCCGATAGAATGCAGCACCAGTTTGACCGGTTTCGTAGGACTGTTACGCAATCCTGCGCCGTGCGCATGGGCAATTCGCTTCGGTACACCTTCTTCTTTGGCAATTTGAATATAATAAAGCGAAAGCCCTTGAAAAAGATTGAAGTGGATCACATCATACCGGCGGTGATGAAGAAGGCGGCGGAAAAGTGCATAGTTTTTCGGGCTTCGGAGTTTTCCAGACAGTTTTTTAAAATGTACGCCTATTTTTTCCAAATCAGATGTAAAAACGCTTTTCCCAATGTCTGCGGCAACGATGTCGATCTCATATTTTGAAAAATCGATAGAAAGGAGTAAACCATGCAGGAAAGATTCTATGCCTCCCGATTTCCATTGCTCGCAGAAACAGCAAACTCTTTTTTTCTTCACTATAACCTCTTTCGTCTGGCAGCATCTGGTTCGTGCTATCTATCCGAGTATAATAAAACATATAAAAACCCATTATCAGAATATCACTTTCGCGTCAAAAAGGCAAGCATACTGCCATGCATTCCCTTGTAAAGACGCGCCAGTATGCGACTTGGTTCCCGCAGCGCATTGAAAAAGTCAGCAGCGCCGGAAGAAGTTTTCCTTCCGGCGCTGTACTTTTTTCTTCTTATTTTTTGACCGCGGTATTGATCGAATCGCGGAATACAACGAAGCGGTTAAAGAGAAATTCCGTGACGGCGTTTATGAGCATCGTCGGCACGAGGATGGCAAATTCATTCCAGCCGCGCTGTGCGAGCGCCTCGCCCCACCAGATGGAGAGCGGCGTGAAGACGAGATAGTACCCGAGCACCTTTGCCATGGCGATGGGAACGTTGTTCGCGCTGCGGAACGTATACTTCCGGTTCGCGGTGAAATTGAAGATCACCGAGAGCGCCAGCGCCACAAAGTACGAGGGGCCGTATTTAAGCTCCGTGACCGCCGCGCCGGGGAACAGTTTCAGAAAGACCGGCAGGCGGTCAAAATGCGCCACCGTGTTGAGCAGCGTGAAGCTCACAAACTGGATGATGCCCGCCCCCGCGGTACACATCAGATATTTGAGCGCCATGAGCAGGTTGTCGCGCTTGGAGAGCGTCGGTTTTTCGTTTTTCGGCGTTTCCGGCAAGGATACCGCCTCCCTTCTTTCTCCATGTTTATACCAGAGATTCGTGCGGCACGCAAGAGGAAATTCCCCCGCAGCGCTATGCCGCCGGTACGTTCACTCGATCGTTCCGCCGCCGAGGACAGTATCGCCGTCGTAGAACACCGCCGCCTGTCCCGGCGTTACGGCGCGCTGCGGTGCATCAAACACGATGCGGGCGCGTCCGTTCTCCTCCGGGTACACGGTCGCCGCCTGCTCTCGTGCGCGGTAGCGGATCTTCACCGCGCAGCGCACCGGCTCCTCCGGCGTCTCGCCGGAGATCCAGTTCACGTCCGACACCGCCGCCTCGCCCCGGTACAGGTCTTTCTTCTCGCCGAGGACGACCTCGTTTTTCTCCGGGTCGATCCGGCAGACGTACAGCCGCTCGCCGTGGGGGATGCCAAGCCCCCGGCGCTGGCCAACAGTATAGTGGATAATCCCCTTATGCTCGCCGAGAACGCGCCCGTCCGTCGAGACAAACGCACCGGGAACGCTCTTCTCTCCCGTCAGGCGCTCGATAGCGGCGGCATAGTCGCCGTCCGGGGCAAAACAGATGTCCTGGCTATCCTTTTTGCGCGCGTTCACAAAGCCCTCCGCCTCGGCGATGGCGCGCGTCTCGCTTTTGCGCATGGCGCCCAGCGGGAAGAGCGTGTGGGCAAGCTCGCGCTGCGTCATGGCATAGAGCACGTAGCTCTGATCCTTTGTCTCGTCGAGTGCCTTTCGGAGAATGTACCGCTCCCCCGCCCTATCGATCCGCGCGTAATGGCCGGTGACGATCTTCTCGCAGCCGAGCTCTTCGGCGCGGCGGAAGAGCGCGTCAAACTTCATGCGCCGGTTGCACTCGATGCAGGGGTTCGGCGTGCGGGCTCGGCGGTAATCCTCACAGAATGGCAGCATGACCTGCTCGCGAAAGCCCTCGGAGAAGTTGAAAACGCAGTAGCGCATTCCGAGCCGGTAGGCGACGGCGCGGGCGTCCTCCACATCGTCGAGCGAGCAGCAGGTATGCCTTTCGGATATCCCGGCGTCGGTGTTCGTATAGAGCTTCATTGTGCAGCCGATGCACTCGTACCCCGCGTGCTGTGCAAGATACGCCGCGACGGACGAATCAACGCCGCCGCTCATGGCAATGAGCGCCTTCATGCGCTGCGCTCCGAGGCGTCCTCAATGAGGACGCGCATCGTCCCGCCGCAGACCATGCCCTCGTCCGCGGCCACGTCGTTCGTCATATCGATCTCAATGACGCAGCTTTCGCCCGAGCCGATGATCT
>CAVIVK010000107.1:4742-8102 GCA_963645975.1 Bifidobacteriaceae bacterium
AGCCGGACTTGACCGGCGTGGAGCCCGTGGACGTGAGCACGAGCAGCAGCGCTTTCGGCTCTTCGTTTTCCGCAAGATACCGGATGGCGGAGAGATCGGAGTTCGTCTGCTCCAACAGCGTGCCGGGATAGTCCGCCTCCGGCAGGGCGCGGCGGTGCTCCACGAGCTGCGCGCAGATGGAAACGGCGATCTCCGCGGGCGTCACCGCGCCAATGGCAAGGCCGATGGGCGCGTGGATGGCGGCGAGCTTTTCCGCGTCGTACCCCTCGTCCTTCAAGAGCTTCATCAGCCCCGCCACACGGCGGCGCGAGCCGATCATGCCGAGATACGACGGCATCGTGCCGGAAAGGATCTGCCGCAGGCAGTCAGCATCCCAGCGGTGGCCGCGCGTGATGACGCAGACATAGTCGGTCTCCCGGAGTTTGAGCGCTGCGATCGCCGCGGCAAAGGCGTCGCACACGGTGTGCGCCGCTTCCGGGAAGCGCGACGCGGCGGCAAAGTCCGGCCGGTCGTCCACGACGGTCACGTCAAAATCCAGCATCGCCGCCATGCGGCAGAGCGGCTGCGCGATATGTCCGCCGCCGAGCAGGATGAGCCGCTCGCGCGGCCGGAATAGTCTGGTATAGCAAACGCCGTCCACCGTCCGGTGCAGCGCGGCGCTGCGCCCGGCTTCCAGGCTTTCCAGGATCGGGCGAAATTCTTCTTGTATCATACGTGGCACCTTCTTTTATTTATTTGCCTACTATATCACTATGTTTTATCTTTTTCAAGAATATTTGGAACATTCCGGACGCGGCCGCGTCCTATAGTCAGACACCGATGCGCACGGTGCTCAAAAACAAAAACAAAAGGAGTTTATCCGATACCATGAAAAAGATGCTTTCTCTTGTACTTGCTCTTGCTCTTGTGCTCGCGCTCGCCGCGTGCGGCGCGGTGGCGACTCTCCCGACCGATGAAGACAATATAAACCAGATCCCGAACCCGTGGACGGACGCCGCCACGATGGAAGAAGCCGAAACGGCCATCGGCTACGGCATGACCGCGCCGGAGACGCTCGCCGGTCTTTCGCAGACCGCCATCCGCGTTCTGAACGACAGCGACAAAATTCTGGAAGTCTACTACGGCGGCGGTGAAAATGACGACCACGCCAGTCTCCGCAAAGGCACCGGCTCAGAGGATATCAGCGGCGATTACACCGATTATGCCAAAACCGAGACCGTGACCGTCGGCGATATCAGCGTGACAGAAAAGGGCGACGGGGAGAATGTGTTCTCCGCCATCTGGACGAAGGGCGATTATTCCTACGCCTTCTTCTCCACCGCCGGTGTAAGCGCCGGCACGCTCGCCGAGCTGATCGCCGGGGTCGAATAACCGCACAACCGCAAAGTAAACCGCACAGCGCCGGAAGTGACATCCTTCCGGCGCTGTTCTGTTGACACGGCATACCCGCGCGAATTATAATCGGATACAGATACATAAATGTACGACCTAGGGGGATCGATTCGGTGAACATTTCTGCGTGGAAAGAGCGGCTTACCGTCGGCGCGTGCGACGCACAGCTCGCTGCGCTCTACGGCGCGGCGGACACGGCGCAAGCGCGCTATGCGCGGCTTTGCGAGGAATATCTCCAAACGTTCGGAGACGCGCCGGACGCGCTTTTGCTCAGCGCGCCGGGACGCACGGAGCTTGCCGGAAACCACACCGATCACCAGCTCGGCATCGTGCTCTGCGCCGCGGTCACGCGGGACATTGCCGCCGCTGCCGCGCCCACGGAGGATAATGCCGTGGAGATCGTCTCCGAGGGGTTTGGAACGGTGCGTGTCTTGCTCGACGATCTCGCGCCGCGCGAGGAGGAAGCCGGCACGACCGCCGCGCTCATCCGCGGCGTTGCGGCAGGGTTTGCCGCAAAAGGTCTTCGCATCGGAGGCTTTCGCGCCTGCATCCATTCGCTCGTGCCTGCCGGAGGCGGGCTCTCGTCCTCGGCGGCGTTTGAAATCCTCACCGGCGCGATCTTTTCCGCGCTCTACAACGGCGAGCGCGTGGACGCGCTCACGCTCGCACGCGTCGGTCAGAGCGCCGAGCGCGACTATTTCGGCAAGCCGAGCGGACTGATGGATCAGGCCGCGAGCGCGTTCGGCGGCATCACGAAGATCGACTTTGCCGACAGCGAACGCCCGGACGTTTTGCGCATCACGTTTGATTTCCGCGCGCACGGGTACGTTCTCTGCGCCGTGAATACGCATTCGCGCCACGACGATCTCACGCCGGACTATGCCGCCATTCCCCGCGATATGACCGCTGTTGCCAAGGCGTTTGGAAAGGACGTTCTGCGGCAGGTTGATCCCGCGGCATTCGCCGTGCCCGGAGTGCATGAGCGCCTTGCGCGAGACATCTCCCCCGTCGCCGTGGATCGTGCCGTACACTTTTTTGCCGAGGATGAGCGTGTGATCCGCATGGCGGCGGCGCTGCAAGAGGGCGACATGCCGGAGTATATCCGAAACATGAACGCTTCGGGCGCCTCGTCGCGCACGCTGCTGCGCAATGTTGTCCCCGCGCTGCACCCGGAGCGCACGGAAATGGCAGCGGCACTCGACCGCGCTGCGGCGCTGCTCGAGGGCAAGGGCGCGTGGCGCATCCATGGCGGCGGTTTTGCCGGATGCATTCAATGCCTTGTACCGGCGGCGGACTATGAAGCATTCTGCGCTGCAATGGACAGCAATTACGGCGAGGGCGCGTGCTTTGAGCTGCGCACGAGAGACTGCGGCGCGCACGTTCTCTCCGAAGAGGAATAACCATGTATAACGATCTTTTCACCATCGGCGGTCTCACGGTGCACGGCTACGGGCTCTGCATCGGTCTCGGCATCGCCGCGGCGCTGCTGCTCATCTGGCGGCGTGCCGAGGAGCGAAGCTTTGATACGCCGACCGTCAACACGCTTATTCTGCTCATTCTCGTCACCGGCTTTGCCGGAGCGAAGCTCTTCTTCCTTTTCGCGCATTGGAGCGAGTTTCGTGCCGACCCGCTCGGCGCGCTCGGTTCGGAGGGCTTTGTTGTCTACGGCGGGATCGTGTGCGGCCTTGGCGCGGCCTATCTCTACTGCCGGAAGCGCGCTCTCCCCTTCCTGCGCTGGGTAGACTGCTTCATCCCCGCCGTGGCGCTCGCGCAGGGCTTTGGACGCATCGGGTGCTTTCTTGCCGGGTGCTGCTTTGGAAAGCCGACGGAGAGCTTTCTCGGCATTACATTCCCGGCCACCAGCATGGCTCCGGCGGGTATTCCGCTCTGGCCGACGCAGCTTTTTTCCGCGGCAGGTGATTTTCTGCTTGCCGGGCTGCTCCTTCTTCTCGAAAAGAAGCACCGCGG
>CAVIVK010000108.1:0-6158 GCA_963645975.1 Bifidobacteriaceae bacterium
ATCTACTGGATCACGGCTATGTTTGCCGTCATCTCCACCGCCCCCAACCACCCCTTCAACGTGTCCAACCGCTTTGTCCCCATGTGGAAGAGCGAGAAGGTTCCTCTGAACGTCAAGCGTCTTGTCATCGCCGTGGTGTTCCTGGTCATCTGCCAGATCGTCTCCGGCGTTGGCCTCATCGCCATCGTCCGCAAGGGCTACACCGCGCTCGGCAAGGTTGCCACCTTCGCGATCGTTCTGCCCATGATCGTCTCCATCTTCCGCGTCCGTCGGAAGGATAAGGCGGAAAAGGCCGCTGTCGAAGCCGCCGCGCAGGAATAAAAACCATTTCTTATCGGTGGGTCTTCAAAGACCCACCGAGTCTTATCAGAAAGGATGAACAACTATGAAAGGCTATGAAAAGCCCTGTCTCCCGCAGGTCATTTTCGGCAGCGGCACCGCCGCGCAGGCAGGCAGCCGTCTGGCCGCGTGCGAAGTGAAAAAGTGCCTGATCGTCACCGGCCGCCATGTGATAAAGCACCCCGTAACCGAACGCGTTACCAGCTCTTTGACCGAGGCCGGGATCGCGTGGGACGTGTTCACCGGCGTCACTCCGGAGCCCACCGACACGCTCTGCCTCGCGCTGGGCAAACAGATCAAGGAAGGCGGCTATGACTGCGTGCTCGGTATCGGCGGCGGCAGCCCCATGGACGCGGCCAAGGCGGCCTGCCTTATCGCCGGGATTCCCGAGGAGATCGACGATCTCCACGATTACGGAAAGTCCGGCACAAAGATGCACGAGAGTTGGAACCGCCCCTGCTTCCTCTGCCTGATGCCCACCACCTCCGGCACCAGCGCGGAGATGGGCTACACGGGCGTTATCACCAGCGAGCGTCTCCAGTTGAAATTCAGCTTCGGCAACCGCCACTCCACCGCCGATATGGCGATCGTCGACCCGGAATTCACGCTGGGAATGCCCGCCATGCCCACGGCCTATGGCGCGGCGGACGCGCTGGCACACTGCACGGAAATGCTCATCGGCCTGGGCGCAAACGAGTATACCGAAACCATCATCCTCAACTGCGTGGAAAAAATCTGGAAATGGCTCCCCGTGGCGCTGGAAAAGCCGGACGATCTGGAGGCTCGCGAGCAGCTCTCCTGGGCGGCGCACAATGCGCTCGCCAACGGCGGCATGGCCAACGGCCACGCCATGGCGCACGCCATCGGCGCTACCTATCACATCGTGCACGGCCACGCCTGCATGCTCGTTTTGCCCACGCTCATCCGTCACCACGCCGAGACGGCACAAAAGAATATCGCTGCCATCGCCGGGCGCATCGGTGTGCCCGTCACCGGTGACGCCCATACCGATGCCGAGAGCGTGGCCAACGCCATTCTCGCTTTCTATAAGAAGCTCGGCATGAAGCCCACCCGTCCGACGCTGGAGGAGAAGGGCTTCCACGATGATCTCGAGACCTTCAAGGCCAAGATCATCCCCGCCACCATGGACGATTTCAAGTCCCGTCTCTGGATGCCGCCCATTCACACCGGCGATTACGCCGCAAAGGTGGGCAAGATCTGCGAGATGATCTACAACGAAGAGTAAGCGAGATGATCGGGCGTGATACATTATAAAAGTCTGCGGCAGGCGCAGATTGCTATCGGCGTAACGATGTTCCTCTTTGCCTCCTTCAGTACCGCTTATATCCAGCTGACCTCCACCATTCTCTCCTACATCATTGAGACCGAGGGGTATACCGATCCCGTCCTTTCCAACATGATCGTCACAATCAGCAGTCTGGCGCAGATTCCGGCCTGTCTCCTGGGGGCGATTCTCGGGAAGCGGATGAACAAGAAGCGCTGGTGCGTTTACGGCATCGCGCTCTTCCTGCTCGGAAGCCTTCTGATGCTTCCCTTCAGCCGCAGCCTCTATATGGTTCTCTTCTGCCGGTTGATCGTGGGGTTCGGCTCCGGCCTTCTGACGCTTTTGTACACAGCTATCCTGCCGGACTTCTATGAGGGAAAGACGCTCTCCACCATGCTGGGCATCACCACCTCCGGCGGCGGCTTCTGGGGCTTTGTGTTTTCCAACCTTGCCGCAAACATCTGCGGCGCTTACGGCTGGAAGAGCGCGTATCTTCTCCACCTGTACGCGCTCCTTCCGCTCCTTTTGCTGATCCTTCTTGTGCCGGCAAAGCCTTTGGTCGTGCATCCGTCGAAGAGCGGCGCGGCCGAACGCCGCGGGCGGCTCTCCCGCGGTGTCTTCGTGAGCGCGGTGTTGGGAGGGCTTCTCTACATGGGCGTGCAGGTCATCTGGTCGAACACCTCTCTCTGGGTGCGCGATGTTCTTCTCGGCACGGCAGCGCAGATGGGTATCATCAGCGGATTGTTCAGTATTTTCAGCTGCGCCGCACGGCTTGTTTTTGGCCCGGTGTTTGCGCGTCTGCGGGAAAAGACGCTGTGGCTCAGCGCCGCGATTCTCGCAGCGGGACTTTTCCTGGCGGCGGTCTCCGCCGCGCCGCTCGCCGCGTTCGCGGCGGCGTCCCTCGTGGGCGCTGCGATGGGCTTCACGGCCCCCGCCTGTCTGAACATGGCCATTGAGGCCACGCCGGACGAGCAGGTCGCCGCGCAGGCCGTCACCACCATCGGCTTCGCTTCCGGGCAGTTTCTCTCCACCATGTGGCTGGCCGGTACCGGCAAACTCTTCGGCGGGGGACTGACGGGCACCTTCCTCGTGAGCGCCTGCTTTGAGCTTTTGCTGCTGGTGATTCTGGTCATTTTCTCTCGGACGCGGCGCTCTCATCCGCGCCGCGCAGAAAAGGTGTAACATCTTTCGATTCATTACCATCATCCTTCCCCTTTCCGGAAACGCCCGGTATTCTGTTTTAGGAATACCGGGCGTTTTTTTCGCAAAAACTTTCTGTCCGATGGGGCAATTCCCGCCGTTTCGGTATAGACGGCAAAAGGCAGGTATGCTATACTGCGCATCAGTTAGAGTGTGCTAACTCTTCAAATTGGAGGGCTGTCCATGGAGTATTCCCAAACATTTAAAAAGGAAGGCGCGGTTTTGCTGGCGCAGAGCGACGGCTGCGCCGTATGGCAGTTTCGAAACGAGACCGGTGACGGCACGATGACGGCTTACGAGGTGTTTCCGGGCGTTATGCTCTGCTTCAACGACTTTCACATGGAGCGCTACGAGAGCGGCTATGTCCCTGACCGGCGCATTCTTGCCATTGACCATTGCCGCGAGGGGCGGATGGAGTACGATGCCGGGAACGGCATGGTAGGCTACACAGCCGCAGGCGACATGAAGCTTGATCTCCGGCAGCAGCACACCGGTGCTTTCACATTTCCCTCGTGCCACTATCATGGGCTGACGGTCGCGCTCGATCTGGATATCGCGGCGCGGTCACTTCCGGAGGAGGTGCGCGATTTTCCCGTGACGCCGGAGGCGATCATTTCCCGGTTCTCGCTGGGAGAGTATCCCCGCGTGCTGCACAGCGTGGCCGGGATCGAACATATTTTTGCCGAGCTCTATCGCGTGCCGGAAAAGATCCGCATTCCATATTTCAAGGTGAAGATTTTAGAGCTTCTTTTGTTTCTCGACGCCATGACCGTCCCGGCGGACGAAGGGCGCAGCGCCTACTTTTACCGGACGCAGACCGAGAAGATCAAAGCCATGGCGCAGTTTCTGACCGAGCACGCAGCGGAGAATTTCACGCAGGAGGAGCTCTCCCGCCGGTTCGATATTCCCATGACGGCGATGAAGGAGTGCTTCCGCTCGGTATACGGCGAGGCGATCGGCGCATGGCTCACAAACTACCGCATGAGCCGCGCCGCGGAGCTGCTGCTCCGAAGCGGGCAGAGCATCGCCGAGATCGGCAGCAGCGTCGGCTACGACAACGCCCCGAAATTCACCGCCGCGTTCAAAAGAGTTATGAAACGGACTCCGTCCGAGTATCGGAGAGAAAGAGGGATCCCCTATGAAATCTGAAAAGAAAAGCTGGATGGGCGCGCTGTTTGCCTATGCCGGAGGCGAACGAAAACGGCTGGCTTTGTCCGTCGTCCTCTCGGTGGTCTCTGTTATGCTGGGGCTCGCGCCGTTTTACTGCATGTATGCGCTCCTCGGCGCCTTCGTCGCCGGTACGGCATCGGCGGGTATCATCGTGAAGTGGTGCCTTTTGTCGCTCGCCGCTTATGCCGGAAAGATTCTGACATTCACGCTCTCCACCGGCACATCGCACACGATGGCATACACCATTCTCGAAGCACTGCGGCTGCGGCTTGCCGACCGGTTTCTTCGCGCGCCGCTCGGCGATGTGGAGAGCCGCACCATCGGCGAGATCAAGACCATGATGGTGGACAAGATTGAAAATCTCGAGCCGCCGCTCGCACACATGATCCCGGAGGGCGCGGGGCACGTGGTGCTGCCCATTGTGAGCATTGTCTCCCTTGCCGTGATCGATTGGCATCTTGCGCTCGCCTCGCTCGTGACGTTCCCGCTCTCGCTCGTCTGCATGGGGCTCACATTCAAGATCAGCGGCAAAAACTTTGCCAAGTACGACGAATCGGCAAGCTATATGAACAGCGCGATCGTCGAGTACATCGAGGGCATCGAGGTCATCAAGGCATTTGGCCGCGCGGGCGTTTCCTATGAAAAGTACGCCGGGGCGATCACCGATTTCCGCACGTTCGTCGTAAAGTGGCTGACGTCCACATTTGCCACGATGAAGCTGAGCTTTGCCCTCTTCCCGTCCACGCTCATCGGCACGCTGCCGGCAGCGCTCGCGCTTGCGAGCCGCGGCACGATCACCGCGCCGCAGGCGGCACTTGCCGTGATGCTCTCCATCTCCATGGTCGGCTCGCTCGCGAAGCTCGAGGTATTCTCCGAGAACATGCGGCAGGTCAAATTCACCGTGGAGAATCTGGAAGAATTTCTTGAAATGCCGGCGCTGCCCGAGCCTGCGGAGCGCGCGGAAGTCACACGTACCGATGTAAAGCTCAAAAACGTCCGCTTCTCCTATACCGGCAAGGCGGAGGACGAGGTATTGCACGGGATCGACATGGATCTCCCGGAGGGCAGCTTCACCGCGCTCGTCGGGCCGTCCGGCGGCGGTAAATCGACGGTAGCCAAGCTCATCGCGCGCTTCTGGGACGTGACCGGGGGCAAGATCACCATCGGCGGCGTGAACATCAAGGATATGCCGCTCAGCCAGCTTTCCGAGTATGTGAGCTTTGTTACGCAGGACAATTTTCTCTTCCGCTGCTCGCTGCTGGAAAACATCCGTCTCGGCAACCCGGCCGCCACGGACGAGGAAGTCAAAGCCGCCGCACGTGCCGCGCAATGCGAAGAGTTTCTCGCAAAGCTCCCGCAGGGCTACGATACGCCCGCCGGTGAAGCGGGCAAGCGCCTCTCCGGCGGCGAGAAGCAGCGCATCGCCATTGCCCGCATGATGCTCAAAAATGCGCCCATCGTCATTCTGGACGAGGCGACCGCCTTTACCGATCCCGAAAACGAAGACAAGCTCCAGCGCAGCATTGCGGCGCTCACAAAAGGAAAAACGCTGCTCGTCATCGCGCACCGGCTGTCCACCATTAAAAACGCAGACAAAATTGTCGTTTTGCAAAACGGGACCATCGTCGCCGAAGGGCGGCAGGAAGAGCTTCTCGAAAGCTGCCCGCTCTACCGGGACATGTGGCTTTCGCACATCGGTGCGAGAAGCTGGGCGGTATCCGCCGCGGAAAAGGAGGTCTGAACCATGTTCAAAACCGTAAAGCGCATCATTGACTGGTGTGGTGAATTCAAGGGCAAGCTGTATCTCGGCTTTGTGGTGACCTTTTTCTCGCACATCTTTGCCGCGCTGCCGCTGGCTCTCGCCGCCTACACGGTAGGCGAGCTCATCACGGCGCAGCAGACCGGCACGGCGTTTGATACCTCGTGGATAGGGAAGAGCGTCGTGATACAGATCGTGCTCGTATTTTTCCGCTTCCTCTTTGATTATTTCCGCGCAAGATTGCAGGAGCCCATCAGCTACCAGCTCACCGCGCGCGACCGTCTCGCCGTCGGCGATGCGCTCAAGCGCGTATCGCTCGGCTATTTTGGTCACGTCAGCACCGGCAATATTTTGAGCTCCATCACAACCGGCCTTTCCACGCTCGAAAACAGGGGCATCCGCATG
>CAVIVK010000109.1:0-2677 GCA_963645975.1 Bifidobacteriaceae bacterium
CCGCCGAGCAACCCACGGGAAAACGCGAGCAGCGCCGAAGAGAACGGGATATTCCGCCGGAAGATCGCAATCGTGCCGAAAATCAGCATGGAGGCGCAGAGGGAAATATAAGCTTTGCGGTTTTCTTTCATTGTCCCGAATCGCTCCTTTCCTTTTCCGCCGTGCGGAACGTGAGCTCTGTCATGGCGATCATCAGCACCACGAAGCAGAGAAGATAGACCGGCATAATGGAAAAGCCGAGGGCGTTGCCCAAAAGGCCGAAGAGCGGCGGCACAAACGTTGAGCCGACATACGCGCCCGCCATCTGGATGCCGATGATCGCGCCGGAGTTCTCCGCGCCAAAGTTTGCAGGCGTGGAGTGGATGATGCAGGGATAGATCGGTGCGCAGCCGAACCCGATCACAAGAAACGCGGCAATGGCGGCGGTGTAAGACGCCGTCGGGAGCGCGAGCGCGCCGATGCCGCAAACGAGCACCCCCGTGCCGAGGCGGATCATGTTTCGATCGCCCAGGCGGTCAGTAACAAACCCGCTCACGAACCGCCCGGCGGTGATACCGATATAAAAGAGCGCGGCCAGCCCCGCCGCGCGCTCGGCAGGAAGGCCCTTGACCTCGGCAAAATACGTGCTCGCCCATTGCATCGCCGTGGATTCCGCGGCGCAGTAGGCGAAAAAGCCCGTGAGAATATACGGCACACCCTTTATTTTCAGCGCGCCGCGCACGCCGACGCTTTGCTGCTTCGTCTCCGCGGCGGTCTTGTTGGCCTTCCACACCGGGAGCGTCACAAGCAGCAGCACGGCAATGGCAAGCTGCACGAGCGCAACGGTGCGGTAGCCATCGTTCCATGTCCGGTACGTCAGCGCCCAGCTCATGACAAACGGGCTGACGATTGTGCCGACGCCCCAGAAGCAATGCAGCCAGCTCATGTGGCGCGCTTTATAATGCAGCGCCACATAGTTATTGAGCGCCGCGTCGATCGCGCCCGCGCCGAGACCGTAGGGCACGGCGAAGGCGATGAGCATCCAGAACTTTGTGGAAACGGAGAAGCCGAGCAGCGCCAGCACCGTGAGAAACACGCTCACGACCGTCACGCCGCCGGTGCCGAGCTTTCGCGTGAGCCGGTCGGACATAAGGCTCGAAACGATCGTCCCGCCGGAGATCACCATGGACACCACACCCATGTACGAAACCGGCACCGCGAGCTCTGCGTGCATGACCGGCCAGCCGGAGCCGAGCAGCGAGTCCGGCAGGCCGAGACTGATGAACGCAAGATAGATGAGCGCCAGCAGCAGCGAGTACATTTATACCACCTTCACGGCACAGTTCTGTTTTTCGGTCACATAGCCGATGCGCGCAGCGTGCGGCACCTTATCGGTGAGCTCCGCGAGCAGGGCGGCGGCATCCTTCTCCGCCACGGCGAGCAGCAGTCCGCCGGAAGTCTGGGGATCGAAGAGGACGTCCATCATCGCGCGCGTGACGTTCGGCGCGCTCTCGCTGAAGGGCTCGGCAAAATTGCGGTTGCGGTACATGCCTTCCGGGAGGATACCGATCTCGGCAAGCGAGAGCACTTCCGGCAGAAGCGGCACGTTCGCGCTCTCGATGACGGCGGTCACGTTCCCGCCGTTCGCCATTTCCCCGGTGTGCCCCATAAGGCCAAAGCCGGTCACGTCGGTGATGCTGTGTACATCGTATTTCCCGGCAATCTCGCTTCCGGCGCGGTTGAGCTCCGCCATCTGCGCCACAGCCTTGGCGTACGTCTCTTTGGAGACCATGTCCGCCTTGTTTGCGGTGGAGATGATGCCGGTGCCGAGGGCTTTCGTGAGAATCAGCACATCGCCCGCGTGCGGCGTGCAGTTGAGCCGGATCTTGTCCGGATGGGCAAAGCCCGTCACGGAAAGGCCGTATTTCGGCTCGGTGTCGCGGATGGTGTGGCCGCCGGAAATGATGACGCCGGCCTCCGCGGCCTTCGTATAGCCGCCGCGCAGCACCTCGCGCACGGCCTCGTCCGGCATCTGCGGCGAGACCGCCATGATGTTCAGCGCAAGCTTCGGCTCGGCGCCCATGGCGTAAATGTCGCTGATGGCGTTCGCCGCGGCAATCTGGCCGAACATGAAGGGATCATCCACGATTGGCGGGAAGAAGTCCAGCGTTTCCACGAGCACAAGATCGTCCGAAATTTTATAAACGCAGGCGTCATCGCTCGTGTCGTAGCCGACGAGCAGGCGCTCGTCGTATACCGAGGGCAGACCCTTCAGAAGCTTCGCCAGCGTACCCGCGCCGACCTTCGCGCCGCACCCGGCGCAGCTTGCAAGCTTCGTCATACGAATTTCATTTTCCATAATCTTCTCCTCGTTTCTCCGGTTTTCTCGCCGTACCCACGGCGGAGGTGAGCATCAAGACCGCTTCCAGCACGCCGCCGCCGACGGCGAGCGCCTTGTCGGACGCGGTGAAGCAATGGAAGAGCTGGCAGCGCGGATCGACATCCGCGCTTTTAAAGTGTTCGCGGGGCACTTCAAAGCCCTCCGGCAGGATACCGCGGAGCGTGCCGGTGATTTTGGCGTACAGCGGCTCGCCGCCAATGGTGGCGACGACCTCCCCCGCCTCGACCGTGTCGCCGATCTGCCGCAGGGCGTGGAATGTGCCGCCGCAGGGCGAGTGCATCACGCGCTCGATCGTAT
>CAVIVK010000110.1:0-2558 GCA_963645975.1 Bifidobacteriaceae bacterium
CCCCGGCGCAGCCGCAGATGTCAAAGAGGAAGTTTTTCAAAATGAGATTGCCCTGTACGGTGTTGGTCACCTCGGGGTGGAACTGCACACCGTAAAGCCGGCGCTCTTCGTTCACATACGCCGCCACGGGCGTGAGATCGGTGTGACCGGCAGCGCGGAAGCCGTCGGGCAGCGCCGTGACGAGGTCGGTGTGGCTCATAAGCACATCCGTCGGCACGGTGCAGCCGGAAAAGAGCGGGAGAGAGGTGTCGAGCGTGATGGGGAATACGCCGTACTCGCGCTTGGTGCCCGCCTCGACCGTTCCGCCGCAGAGATGGCAGATGAGCTGCATGCCGTAGCAGATGCCGAGCACGGGAATGCCGAGCTCCAGCACGGCCTTGTCGCAGGTGGGGGAATCGTCGCGGTATACGCTGTCCGGCCCGCCGGTGAAGATGATGCCCTTCGGCGCCATCGCGCGGATCTCCTCCACGGGCATTTTGCACGAACGGATCTCGGAATAAACGCCGTGCTCGCGCACGCGGCGCGCAATCAGCTCCTTGTACTGCCCGCCGAAATCCAGAATCAATACGGTCTCTCCGGTCATAAATAGCCTCCGCAGCAAAAATTTGAAAATTTATAAAGGAATATCAGTCAGCAACGCATAATTTGGCGCTGACTAAACGAAAAAAGCGTCGCCGACGCGGTCAGGCAAACCGCGTCGGCGAACGCCATTGCTCACCTTTACGCACACGAATTATACGGAACGAAGCCGTCTTTGTCAATAAAAAATCGCGGGCAATATTGACAAAATCGTCGGCGCAAGGTAGAGTGAGCAAGTTAAAGTGATAAAGACAGCAAAGGCTTCCTTGTGCAAAGGGAGCTGGCAGCCGAAGGCTGACTGAGGGATTGTCTCTACATTAAATAAAAAGGAGCAGGGCATTATGAGCGGTATGACAGAAGAATTCGGTTCGATGGTATTTTCGGACGCCGTCATGCAGCAGCGTCTCCCGGCGGAGATTTACAGCGCGCTGCGCTCGGCCCGGCAGTACGGCAAGCGCCTGACGCGTGCCGAGGCGGACGTTGTCGCCGAGGCGATGCGCGACTGGGCTATCGAAAAGGGCGCGACGCATTATACCCATTGGTTTCAGCCGATGACCGGCATCACCGCCGAAAAGCACGACAGCTTTCTCTCCCCGGCAAAGGACGGCGGCGCGCTGCCGGAGTTTTCCGGCCGCGAGCTCATCCACAGCGAGCCGGATGCTTCGAGTTTCCCCTCCGGCGGCCTTCGCGCCACGTTTGAAGCGCGCGGCTACACCGCCTGGGACCCGACGAGCTACGCCTTCGTGAAGGACGGCGTGCTCTGCATCCCGACGGTGTTCGCCTCCTACGGCGGCGAGGCCATCGATAAGAAAACACCGCTTCTCCGCAGCATGGACGCGCTGAATATCCAGGCGCTGCGCATTCTGAAGCTCTTCGGCGACACGCAGACCGCCGCCGTGCGCGCGAACGCCGGCGCGGAGCAGGAGTATTTTCTCATCGACCGCAGCGCTTATGAGCAGCGTCCCGACCTTATCTATACCGGCCGAACCCTCCTCGGCGCGCGCCCGCCCAAGGGACAGGAACTGGACGACCATTATTTCGGCGCGATCAAGCCGCGCGTGGCGGCGTTCATGCGCGAGCTGGACGAAGAGCTCTGGAAGCTCGGCGTCCCGGCCAAGACCGAGCACAACGAGGTCGCCCCCGCCCAGCACGAGCTTGCGTGCGTCTATTCCACGGTGAATATCGCCGCCGACCATAACCAGCTTGTCATGGAGCGCATGAAGCGCGTGGCCGACCGCCATGGTATGGTATGCCTCCTGCACGAAAAGCCGTTCGCGGGCGTGAACGGCTCGGGCAAGCATAATAACTGGTCTCTCTCCACCGACCGGGGAGAAAACCTCCTGAACCCCGGCGACACGCCGGAGGAGAACGCGCAGTTTTTGCTCATCCTCACGGCGGTTTTGCAGGCTGTGGACGAATACCAGGATCTGCTGCGCATCTCCGTAGCAGGCGCGTCGAACGACCACCGTCTCGGCGGCAACGAAGCGCCTCCGGCCATTCTCTCTGTGTTCCTCGGCGATGAGATCACCGGCATTCTCGATTCCATCGAGAACGGCACGCCGTATGAATCCGGCGAAAAGGTGCAGTTCAAGGTCGGCGTCCATGTCCTGCCGCGCTTTCCGAAGGACACGAGCGACCGCAACCGCACCTCGCCCTTTGCCTTCACGGGCAACAAGTTTGAATTCCGCATGGTGGGCTCTTCGCAGTCGATCTCCGAGGCGAACATCATTCTCAACACCGCCGTGGCGGATGTGCTGCGCCGCTATGCCGACGAGCTCGAAGGTGCTGCGGACTTTGACGGCGCGCTCCACGAGCTCATCCGCCGCTCCATCCGCGAGCACCGCCGCATCATCTTCAACGGCAACGGCTACGAGGAGGCGTGGGTGCGCGAGGCCGCGCGCCGCGGGCTCTGCAACTACCGCTCAACGCCGGACTGCGTGCCGCACCTGCTCGATGCGAAAAACATGGAGCTCTTCCGC
>CAVIVK010000111.1:0-2892 GCA_963645975.1 Bifidobacteriaceae bacterium
TCGAATGACTCCGGACGAGGTGATGTGATTGGTTGGATGGATCATACTGGCGGTGCTGGTGGTTCTGATTCTGCTCGTTTTTTTCCTGCCATACGGCGTAGATATCGGCTATGCGGATGAGGTGCTTCGTGTGGGCATCAAGGCGGGGCCAATCCGTGTCTGGCTTCTGCCGAAAAAGCCGCTGACGGAAAAGCAGAAGCAGAAGGCTGAAGCGAAGAAAGCCAAAAAAGAAGAGCGCCGCGCCGCGAAAGCGGCGAAAAAAGCTGCCGCGGCCAAGGACAAGGAGATCAACGACGCGGTGACCGTGAAGCCCAAGCCCAAGCTGGACTTTGATACCATCGTTGCGCTGCTTCGAATGGGCTCTCATGCGATCCGCCGCTTTTTCCGCAGCTTTACCGTGAATTTCTTCCAATTGCATTATACTGTCGCCTGCCGGGATCCCTACGATACGGCGATCCAGTACGGCATGGCATGCGCCGCAGCGGAGGCACTTCCGGCGCTCGCGGGAAAGAAGATCCGCGTCCTCCGGCGGGATATTGAGATCGGCGCGGATTATACCTCGGAAGAGCCGACGATTGCTGTGCGCATCGTGCTCTCGCTGCAGTTGTTCCGGCTGGTGCATCTGGCTGTGGCTCTCGGCGTAGAGTTTTTGAAATGGAAAATAAACAGCCGTCGGGAAGAACCCGCTGCGGCGACGAATGAAAGGAAAGACGACAATGGAAGAGAATAAGATCAACGCTCTCATGGATATGACGGTCAGCAAGATCCGCCAGCTGGTTGATGCAGACACCATTATCGGAAAACCCATCAGCACGCCCGACGGCATCACCGTCATCCCCGTCTCGCGCATGAGCTTCGGCATCGGCACCGGCGGAACGACCGGCAGCAAGGGCATTTCCTTCACCGGCGGCAATGGCGCGGGCGTCAAAGTCGAGCCGGTCGGCTTCTTCGTCATCAAAGACGGCACCTGCCGCATGATCAGCGTTTCTTCGAACCCGCTTTCGACGATGGATCGCGTTGTGGAAATGATGCCCGATGTGCTCGACCGTATCGACAACATCGTAAATAAGAAGAACAAGGAATAATTTCCCCGCCATACCGGTCATACTAAGCACCGCCCGAATCAATTTATGGGTGGTGCTTATTTATGAAAAAAACATTGGCGTTTGCTTTGGCCGCGGTGTTCCTTTTATCCGTCTCCGCTTCGGCGGCCCCGGCGTCGCCGGGCACCTCGGCAGAGGCGATGATCGTCCTCCACGCGGAGTCCGGCGCGGTTCTCGCGGAGAAAAATGCCGAGACTCCCATGCTTATTGCAAGCACGACGAAGCTCATGACGGCGCTCACCGCGCTCGATCTCGCTTCGCCCGAACGCACCGTTACGGTAGAGCGTGAGTGGACGGCCGTGGAGGGCTCCTCCATGTATCTCCGAGCCGGGGAGAGCTATACGCTTCGCGAACTTCTGGAAGGGCTGCTGCTTGCCTCCGGGAACGACGCGGCGCTCGCGATCGCCGGCTCGCTCGGCGGGAGTGAGTTCATTGAGCGTATGAACCGGAAAGCGGAAGAACTCGGCCTTACGGCGTCGCACTTTGAAAATCCGCACGGCCTGGACGCCGACGGACACCGCGCCTCTGCGCACGATCTCGGCCGTATTATGGCCGCGGCGCTCCAAAACGACGTGCTTGCGGAGATACTCTCCATGCGCAGCAGCTGTATCCACGGCGTAACGTATGTGAACCACAATAAGCTGCTCTGGAACTGCCCGGGCGTGAACGGCGGAAAGACCGGTTATACCAAGGCCGCGGGACGCTGCCTTGTCACAAGCTGCGAGCGCGACGGCTTGCAGCTCATCTGCGTAACGCTCTCTGATCCGAACGACTGGAAGGATCATGCCGCGCTCTATGACTGGGCGTTTGAGACTTACGCGGAATTTTCACTCCCGGAAGGGAAAAGCGTGCAGGAAGTGCCGGTCATCGGCGGTACAAATGCGACATGCGCTGCCGTTCTGAACGAGGCGGTTTGCCTCTGCCTGCCGAAGACCGCGGCGGTTGAGCTTCGTGTCTGTCTGCCGCGGTTCGTATTCGCGCCCGTCCCGGCGGGAGCGGCCGCAGGGGAACTGGTCATTTTGGCGGACGGCTCGCCGGTCTGCACGGCGGCGCTTCGCTGGGACGGCGATAATCCGTGTGCTCAACGGGTGTTTCCCGGCGTTTATCCGGCATAAGCCATGATCTGCAAAGGAAGAAAGAATATGAGACTTCAGAAATATATTGCCGCGGCGGGCGTCTGTTCCCGCCGCGAGGCGGAGGAGCATATCCGCCAGGGAAGGGTCACGGTGAACGGCGTGACCGCTTCCATCGGCGCGGGCGCGGAGGAAGGAGACGTTGTCTGCTTGAACGGCAAGCGCCTTTCGCTGCCGGAGGAGCATACATACGTCCTTCTCCACAAACCCCGTGGGTACGTAACAACGCTGCGCGATACGCACGGCCGCCCGACGGTCGCCGAGCTTGTGCAGGATGCCGGTGTGCGGCTTTTCCCGGTTGGACGGCTGGACTGTATGTCGGAAGGACTGCTGCTTTTTACGGACGACGGTGAGATCGCAAATCGGCTTGCCCACCCGTCGCACGGCGTGAGCAAAACGTATCGCGTCTGGGTGAGCGGCACGGACGCCGCAGAAGCGGCCGGGGCACTGCGCCGCCCGATCGTGTACGAAGGCGTGCGGTATCGCGCCGCGGAGGTGCGCATTCTCCGCTCTACCGAGGACAGGGCGCTCATTGATGTCACCATCCGCGAAGGAAAAAACCGCGAGGTACGCAACATGTGTGCCGCTGCTGGGTTGAAGGTGCAGCGTCTGCTCCGTATCCGGCAGGGCGAGATCGCTCTCGGCGATCTTCCCGC
>CAVIVK010000112.1:0-5157 GCA_963645975.1 Bifidobacteriaceae bacterium
GGTCGCTCATGCTGGGGCCTCCTTTGCTTTGGATGATGCTACTGTACGGGCGCTTCCTGAAATCTGCCTGAAAAAGAAAACCGCCCCGAAGATTTTTCTTCGGGGCGGTCAACGTTTATAAAGAAAAGTTTGTTACAGCACTTTCGAGAGGAAGGTCTGTGTGCGGGGATTCTGCGGATGGTCGAAAAGCTCGGAGGGCGTGTTCTCCTCGAGAATCGCGCCGCCGTCCATGAAGATGACGCGGCTCGCCACCTCGCGCGCAAAACCCATCTCGTGCGTTACGACCGCCATGGTCATGCCGTCGGAAGCGAGCTGGCGCATGAGATCCAGCACCTCGCCGACCATTTCGGGGTCAAGCGCGCTTGTCGGCTCGTCGAAGAGCATCACGTCCGGCTCCATGCACAGCGCGCGGACAATGGCGATGCGCTGCTTCTGTCCGCCGGAGAGCATATTGGGATACTCGTTCGCCTTGTCTGCCAGACCGATGCGTTCCAGAAGTTCCATGCCGCGCTTTTTCGCCTCGGCCTCGGTTTTGAGCTTGAGCGTTACAGGCGCGAGCGTGATGTTCTGCATCACGGTCTTGTGCGGGAAGAGATTGAAGTGCTGGAACACCATACCCATTTTGCGGCGGTGGAGATTGATGTCCACCTTTTTGTCGGTGATGTCCGTGCCGTCAAAATAGATATGGCCGGAGGTCGGCGTTTCGAGCAGATTGAGACAGCGGAGCAGCGTGGATTTGCCGCTGCCGGAAGGGCCGATGATCGCCACAACCTCGCCGCGCGAGATGGTGAGCGAGCACTCGTTGAGCGCCACAACGCCGCCCTTGAATTTTTTGGTCACGCTCTCCACACGGATGAGTTCAGATCCTGTCGCCACGGCGCATTCTCCTTTCAATCGCTTCGATAGCCTTGCTGGCCGGATAGTTGATGACGAAGTACACGAGCGCCGCAAGGACATACGGCGAGAGCGTCTTGTACGTCGTTGTCGCGACGGTCTTGGCACCCCAGATAAGCTCCGTCATGCCGAGCACCGAGCAGATGGACGATTCCTTCACCATGGTGACGAGCTCGTTGGCGAGCGCAGGAAGGATGTTTTTGATCGCCTGCGGCAGCACAACAAGCTTCATGCTCTGCCACGAGCTGAGGCCGAGCGAGCGCGCCGCCTCGTTCTGGCCGCCGTCCACGGCGAGAATACCCGCGCGGATGATCTCCGCGACATATGCCGAGGAGTTGAGCGCGAGCGCCACAACGCCGGGGATGAAGCGGGAGAGATCGATGAAGCCCAGAATAACGACCGACGGGATCTTAATCACGCTGAAAAGGCCGTAGAAAATGATGTAGAGCTGCACCATCATCGGCGTGGAACGGAACACGGCGATGTAAGCGCCGGAGATGTTCCGCACAACCTTGTTGCGGCTCAGGCGCATGAGCGCGAGCGCGAGCGCCGGGATAACCGCAAGACCTACCGATATGATCGAGAGGAGCAGCGTATACTCCAGCCCCTGCACGAAGAACGAAAGATACTTCGGCAGGAAGGAGAAGTTGAAGAAGTTCGCCGGGGACATGCCGGCAAACAGATTAGACCACCACATAGTTTTTCCTGACCCTTTCTATATTTGGACGCGGGAAATGCGGGAGAGCGAAACGGCACGTATGCGCCCTGCCTGGATTGCAGACAGGGCGCACACGCTTCAAAGAGAAGGATGTACGGTTATATTACTCGATCGCCTGATCGCTGAGAGCTTCGGCATCGGCGATGTACTGCTCGATCGTGCCATCGGCAACGAGCTTGGCGATCGTCGCGTTGATGGAGGGCAGCAGACCCTTCGGGTCGCCCTTCTGCACGGCGACGCAGTAGGGGTAGGCTTCGCCGAGGCTCACGTCCGCCACGGCCAGATCGCTGTTGGACTTGGCATACTGCTGCGCGACGGCACCGTCGACAACAATGGCGTCCACCTTGTCGTACACGAGCTGGTTGACAAGGTCGTTTACGCTCGTAAGGCCCACAAGATTCGCGCCGGGCATGTCGCTGGTGACAAGGTCAGCCTTCGTCGTGCCGGTCTGCGCGCCGACGCTCTTGCCGGAGAAGGACTCAATGCTGGTGTACTCGCCGACCTTGTCCGCCTTGACAAGGATCATCGGAGGCAGATCGGTATAGTAGGGATCGGAGAAATCGGCAGCCTCGAGACGCTCGTCGGTAACTTCGATGGCGGCGAGGACCATGTCGGCGTCACCCTTCTGCAGCCCGGCCATGAGGCTATCAAAGTCCATGTTCACGACCTGGAGCTCTTTGCCCATGTCTGCGGCGATCTTCTCGGAGACGGAGATGTCAATGCCGACATACTGCTGCTCGTTCTTTTCGTTCAGGATGATGAACTCATACGGGGGATAGTCGGCGGAGGTCGCCATGACGAGGGTCTTGCTTTCGGACGAAGTGCTGCCGCAGGCGGCAAGGCTCAGTACCATGACCAGAGCCAGAAGGATGGGGACGATCTTTTTCATTTTCTTTTCTTTCCTTTCCATTCAACAGGAATGAATTTGTTTCAGGTTGGGCATAGTATAAACGCATATTTATACAATGTCAATGGTTTTTAATTCGATTTCTTCCGTTTTTCTTCCGCTGTTTTTGGTGATATTGCTAAAAGCCGGAGGTTTCTCTTGCATAAATGGCTTTTATGCAATATAATATGCATCGTTTCCGTGGCTTTTCTGCCATGTCCGGCAGTTTTGATATGCATAAATGTGGTGAATATGTGAATATTATGGGGACGGTTTTATGGATTATTATATGAATAGTTTGAATAATTCCTATTTGGCGGTGCATACGGACGCGCTGTGCGCGAATGTCGCGGCGATCGAAAAAACGCTCTCGCCCGGCGCGGAGATCATCCCGGTGCTCAAGTGCGACGCCTACGGGCTGGGTCTTTCGCTCACCGCCCCGGCGCTCGCAGCGCTGCCGGGCATCCGCACGTTCGCGCTCGCGCACGTGTCCGAGGGATTGGCGCTGCGCGCGCTCGGCATTGAAAAGGACGCGCTCATTCTCGGCAATCCCCTGCCCCGCGCGATCCCCGACGCCGTGAACGCACATCTCACGCTCACCGCCGGACGGCTCGGCCTGCTGCCCTCGCTCGCCGCGGCGGCAGAGGCGGCGCAGACGGATGTGAAGATACAAATTAAAATTGATACCGGTCTCCACCGCGTCGGCGTGACGCCGGGGGACGAACTCTCGGCACTTTTAAAGGAGCTCTCCGCCGCCGGAGAGCGCATCAAACTCTTGGGCGTCTACTCCCACTTTGCCGACACAGCGAAGCCGGAGCTCTGCCGCGCGCAGGCGGAGCTTCTGCTGCGCAGCGCCGAGCAGGTGGAGCGCGCGGGCTTTGCCGTGCCGATGCGCCACATCTGCGACAGCGCCGGGAGCGAGTATTACCCCGAATACCACTTTGATGCCGTGCGCCTCGGACGGCGGCTCATCATGGATCACCCGACGCAGCCGCGCGGGAACGTGCGCGAATGCGCCTCGTGGCGCAGCTGCATTATGGCCGTCCACCATCGCCACGCCGGAGAAAAGCTTGGCTATGGTGGAGTGTACACGCTCGACCACGACGCGGATGTCGCCATCATCGGCGTCGGCTACGGTGACGGGCTCTATCTCCCGCTCGTGGAAATGCACGGCGATATCCTCGTGCGCGGAGAGCGCCGTCCTCTGCTCGCGTGCTGTATGGATCAATGCATGGTGGATGTGACCGGCATGGACGTGCAGGTGGGCGAGGAGGTCACGCTCTTCGGCTTTGACCGTGAGGGAAACGCCCTCCTCTCGCAGGACGTTGCAAACTTCTGCGGCGCGAACGAAGGATGTGCTCTCACGAGCGCGCTCTCGCCGCGCGTGGAGCGCATCATTGAAAACTGATCATCCAATTTTGATACGCTTAACCGCCCGACGGTACATCTTGCCGCCGGGCGGTTTTTTTGCTATGATGCAGTTACTTATAATTAATGCAAGGCAGCGCCGCCGGACGCCGAAGACGACATTGTGCGGCGCTGCCAAAAAGAGGAGGGCGCGCACATGAAATACGCCGATCTCATCGCCAAACTGACGCTGGAGGAAAAGGCGGGACTTACGTCCGGGCTGGATTTCTGGCACACGAAAGCCGTGGAACGGCTCGGCATTCCGTCCGAGATGATGACGGACGGCCCGCACGGCCTGCGCAAGCAGGAGAGCGATTCCGACGCGCTGGGGCTCGGACGCTCCGTTCCGGCAACATGTTTTCCAACGGCGAGCGCACTTGCGAACAGCTGGGACGAAGCCCTTCTCTCCGATCTCGGCCGCGCGCTCGGCGAGGAGGCCGTGGCGCAGGGCATCGGCATGGTGCTGGGGCCCGGCGTGAACATCAAGCGCAGCCCGCTCTGCGGGCGGAACTTTGAGTATTTCTCCGAGGATCCGCTCCTCTCCGGCAAGCTCGCCGCGGCGATGATCCGCGGCATACAGAGCACCGGCGTGAGCGCGTGCGTGAAGCATTTCGCCGCAAACTCGCAGGAGCTGCGCCGCATGGCGACCGACTCTGTGATGGACGAGCGGACGCTGCGCGAGATCTATCTTCCGGCGTTTGAAACCGCAATCAAAGAGGGCGGCGTGCGCTCTCTTATGACGGCGTACAACCGCCTGAACGGCACCTACTGCAACGAAAACGAGCATCTGCTGCGCGATATTCTCCGCGGCGAATGGGGTTTTGACGGGCTTGTCGTTTCCGACTGGGGCGGAAATAATGACCGCGTTGCGGCCGTGCGAAACGGGTCGTCGCTCGAAATGCCGGCCTCTAACGGTGAGACCGACCGCCACGTCGTCGAGGCCGTGCGAAACGGGACGCTTGACGAAGCTCTTCTCGACGAGCAGGTCGATCACGTATTGGACTTTATTTTCACCGCGCAGAAAACGCTCGCGCACGGCGGCGTTTTCGACGGCACGGCGCACCACGCGCTCGCCGCGAAGGCCGCGGCGGAATCTGCCGTGCTGCTGAAAAACGAGAAGGAATTTCTCCCGCTGCGGCAAGGCGAGCGCGTCGCCGTCATCGGCGATTTTGCCGCCGTGCCGCGCTATCAGGGCGCGGGCAGCTCGCGCGTCAACCCCACGCAGGTGGACGCGCCGCTCGATGCGCTGCGC
>CAVIVK010000113.1:0-2656 GCA_963645975.1 Bifidobacteriaceae bacterium
GCGGCGGAGGCAATGTCCTGCAATGCGATGCCGGTGGAGTCAAAAACGGTGATCTCTGCATCGCTTGTCCGCCCGGCCTTCTCACCGAGAATAACTTCGCCAAGCTCCCCGGCGAGAGCGGGGAGAACGCCCTCGCGGTGCGGCAGCTCGCACTCGCCGACGGCGAAGCATTGCGCCGTGTCGTCGCCGTATACGGCAGCGGCGGCGAGCACCGCCGATTCGACCTCCTGCTTGCCGGGCAGATCGGCGCCGACGCAGCTCAGGTGTGTGCCGGGCATGACCCAGGTGCTCTTCACGACCGGCGTTTTAGCGCAGGTGGCGGTGAAAACGATGTCGCTTGCGCTGACGGCAGCGGCGGCGTCCATCTCGGCAGCAATTGCTGCGGCGCGCTTGTGGTCGCACGCTTTAAGCAGGGCATCCGTCTTTTCCGTCACGGCGGCGAGCCGCTCCGCAGCCTTTTCCGGGCGGTGCGGGTTCGTAAGATACACGGCTTCCAGAGATGGGAGCGCCGCGATTGCCGCGGCGGCAAGATATGGGCAGAGTTCACCGCAGCCGACGATCGTGAGTGTCCTGGCGTTCTTGCGCGCAAGATATTTTGCACCCACGGCAGCCGCCGCGCCGGTGCGCAGCGCCGTGATGGGACCGGCGTTCAAAAGTGCCTTCGGCTCTCCGGTGGCGAGATCGAAAAGGAGCGAGGTGCCGAAAAGCGCCGGAAGCTCCTTTTCGGCGTTTGAATCGTACCACGAGACGACCTTCATCCCGTACACGCCCGCGCTCGCGAGATCGCCGGATTTGATGTCGAGGTCGGCGTGGCCGGGATCAAACTCATGAAAAACCATCGGCCAGACGCTGCCCGTCCCGGCGGACTTCCCGGCGTAGGCGCTCTCCACGGCGCGGAGCGCCGCAGTCACGGTGAATACGTTTTGGATATCTTCCCGCCCGATGATGCGGATGGCGCTCATTTTTCCAGCTCCTTTTCCTTCCAGGCAAAGTATTCGCTCACGGCCTTCAGACCGTTTATGAGCGCTTCCTTGCCGTAAGCGTAGCCAATGCGCATGCTCTTCGGCTGCTCAAAGCAGTCGCCGGGCGTTACGAACGCGCCGGTCTTGTGGTACATCTCTTCGCACAGCTCATAGGACGGCACGTCGAAATCGTAATAGACGAGCGCCGTTGTGCCGCCGAGGGGCTTTACATAGCTCGCGTGCTTTTCTCCGGCGACCCAGGTATCCAAAATGGCGAGATTTTCCCGCACGATGGCGCGGCTGCGCGCGAGCATTTTGTCGCTGTGCGCGAGCGCAAGCGCGGCGATGGCCTCATCAATCATGCCGCCGCTGATGAGATCATAGTCGCGGTGCGAAACGAGCGCGCGGAGCGCCTCCTTGTCGTGCGTGGCGATCCAGCCGAGGCGCAGCCCGGCGAGGGAAAAGACCTTCGACATGCTGCTCACGGAGATGCCCTTCTCGTAGAGATCCGCGATGGACTCGCTCCACTCGTCCGACTGCGATAAATGGCGGTAGACCTCGTCGCAGAGAATGTACGCGCCCGCCTCGCGCGCGATCTGCACGATTTCCTCGAGCATGGCGCGGCTCATGAGCGCGCCGGTCGGGTTGTTGGGGTTGTTGAGGCAAATCATTTTCGTCCCCGGTACGGCGAGCGCACGCAGCGCGTCGAGATCGGGGAGATACCCGTTTTCACGACTCAGCGGGAGAATCTTTACCTTTGCGCCGAGCGATTCGGGAATGGAGTAGAGCTGCTGATACGTCGGCAGGACGCTGATGACGCGGTCGCCCGGCGATATAAGCGAATAGAACACATGGTGGTTTGCGCCCGCCGCGCCGTGCGTCGTAACGATGTTTTCCGGCTGGATCGTTTTATAAAGCGAGCAGATGCCCTGCCGGAACGCGGGCGCGCCCTCAATATCGCCGTAGGTCAAACGGCGCGCGGCGAGATTCTCCAGAAAGGCGGCTTTGTTCTCGCCGGTCAGCGCGAACAGTTCGTCAAGCGACACGGAATCAACGCATGTTTCCGCGATGTTGTATCGCGCGCCGACTTCCCATTCGTTCATCCATTCCTCCACGGCGAACGGCTTGATGTACATAAAAATTCTCCTTTCCGCCCGCCGCTGCCGGATAAGGCAAAAGGCGCCCGGGGCATTCCTTATAGCGCCTGCGCGCCGTACCTGCGGAATTGCCCGGACGCCTTTTTTTACCCGCACCCGGTGATGCGGAAGGCGATATATTTCATTTGTGATTGAATATTAATTCATAAAAGTCAAAAAGTCAAGCAGCAAAATAAATATTATTCAAAATGACGTCCCGAAAGCCTTTTCCCGCCGCCCATCTTTACATGCTGCACATATTTATAAGTTGCCCGCGGAGAATTTCCAGATTTTTCTTGACAGCGTCCGAAAAAAGTGATATCAATATGATATCAAAACAATTTATGGAGGCGAATGTCATGCAGGAAAAAATCATTACCGGCCGGAAGTACGGTATGGCCGTGCTGCTCGGGTATTTGGCGCTGCTCGTCGTTGCGGTTCTCGCCATTGTTTACGGCGCGGTGCGCGGCCGTGTTTTCTTCGTTGTTCTCGGTATTCTGTATGTTTCTCTCGGCTGGATCGTTCTGTGCGGTCTGCGCGTTCTCAAGCCGCAGGAGG
>CAVIVK010000114.1:0-554 GCA_963645975.1 Bifidobacteriaceae bacterium
CGACGACGTCCACCGGCAGCAGCAGCTTCACGCCGGACTCCTCCGCCTTGGCAAGCATGTTCTTGCAGTATTCGATCTTCTCCTCGTCGAGCAGGGAGGCGCCGGTCTCGTAGCCCTTGGCCTTGAGGAACGTGAACGCCATGCCGCCGCCGATGACGAGCGTGTCGGCCTTCTTGAGCAGGTTCTCGATCACGGCCAGCTTGTCGGCGACCTTCGCGCCGCCGAGAACGGCCACGAGCGGGCGCTTGGGATCGTCCATCGCGCCGCCGAGAGCGGTCAGCTCCTTCTCCACGAGGAAGCCGCAGTACGCGGGCAGATAGTCCGCAACGCCGGCGGTGGAGGCGTGGGCGCGGTGCACCGCGCCGAACGCGTCGGAAACGTACACATCGGCCATGGAGGCGAGCTCCTTGGCAAATTCGGGATCGTTCTTCTCCTCGCGGGGATCAAAGCGGGTGTTCTCCAGAAGCAGGACTTCGCCCGGCTTGAGCGCGGCGGCCTTCGCCTTCGCGTCGGGGCCGATGGTGTCTTCCGCAAACTCAACCGGCTTGCCAAGC
>CAVIVK010000114.1:564-2378 GCA_963645975.1 Bifidobacteriaceae bacterium
GGCAAAGCGGACGGCAACGCGCTTCAGGGTCAGGTTGGTCTTGGCGTCGGGGTCCTTTTTGGGCTTGCCGAGGTGGGAGCAGACGATCAGCGCGGCGCCGTCGTTCAGCAGGTACTGAATCGTGGGCAGCGCAGCGCGGATGCGCTTGTCGTTGGTGATTTCGTGGGTCGTCTTGTCCAGAGGTACATTGAAGTCTACGCGCAGCAGGACTTTCTTGCCGGCGAAGCTCACGTCGCGGATGCTCTTCTTTTTGTAATTCATATCCTAGACCTCCTAATAATAGTTTTCCTTCTGAGCGCATTGTAGTACAGCAATTCGCATTTTGCAAGTGAAATGTGTTGATTTTCGTCCATTTCCTACGAAAAAAACCGTGTTCTTTCGAACAAAATGTTTCGTTGCACTATGCGGTGTTTTGGTGTAAAATGCCAGTATAGTATTTTACCTGCCGCCGTGGATTATTCGGCGGGGAAAGAAGGCTGTATGAAATCGCTTCCGGTTCTTTATATTGTTGTCCCCTGCTACAACGAGGAAGAGGCTCTGCCGCTCAGCGCGCCGGTGTTTCGCAAAAAGCTCGGCGATCTGATCGACGCGGGCGCAATTGCGCCGGAGAGCCGCATCGTCCTTGTGGACGACGGCTCGAAGGACGCCACCTGGAGCATCATCCGCTCGCTCCACGAGAACGACGCGCACTTTACCGGCCTGCGCCAGATTCGCAACCGCGGCCACCAGAACGCCCTCACCGCGGGGCTCATGTGGTCGCGCACCCGGTGCGACATCACCATCAGCATCGACGCCGATTTGCAGGACGACATCGACGCGATGGATAAAATGGTGGAGAAATATAAAGAAGGCTGCGGCATCGTCTGCGGTGTGCGCGCCTCGCGTGCCACCGACACGTTCTTAAAGCGCACGACCGCCCGCGGGTACTACGGTCTCATGAAGCTCTTCGGCTCCGATCTCATTTACGACCACGCCGATTACCGCCTCATGGACACCGCCGCACTCGAAGCGCTCTCGCACTACCACGGGGACGATCTCTTCCTGCGCGGGCTTGTGAACCGGCTCGGCGCGAAGGTCGGCACCGTTTCTTACGACCGCCGCGCCCGCGAGGCCGGCGAGAGCAAGTACACGCTCAAAAAGATGCTCAAGCTCGCGCTCAAGGGCATGGAGTGCGGCCGCAAAAAGCCGGAGCGCACCAGCCGCTCGGACGACGCCGTTATCGCCGAGGTACTGCATGCGTGAGTGCCGCCTCTGCCCCCAGCGGTGCGGCGCCGACCGCGCGGTGAGTGCGGGCGTATGCCACATGGGCAGCGAAATGCGTATCGCGCGCGCCGCGCCGCACTATGGCGAGGAGCCCTGCATCAGCGGCGAGCGGGGGAGCGGCGCAGTATTCTTCGCCGGGTGTCCGCTCGGCTGCGTTTACTGCCAGAACTACGCGCTCAGCCGCGGAAGAGTTGGCGAAACGGTCTCCGTCGAGCGCCTTGCGGCGATCTTCTCCGAGCTCGAGGCGAAGGGCGTTCATAACCTTAATCTCGTCACCGGCACGCAGTTTGCCCCCCAGATATTGGATGCGCTCTCCATCGCCGCGCCGAAGATCCCCATCGTCTGGAACACGTCGGGGTATGAGACGGTCGAGACCGTGGACGCGCTCTTGGAGCGTGTGAGCGTCTTTCTGCCGGACTTCAAGTATGCCGAGACGGCGCTCGCGGCGCGCTATTCCCGCGCGCCGGATTATCCGGATGCCGCCCGCGCTGCGATAAAGCGCATGGTCGAGCACACCGGCGCGTTTGAGCTGGACGAAAACGGCCTTCTCC
>CAVIVK010000115.1:0-2911 GCA_963645975.1 Bifidobacteriaceae bacterium
AGGGCGCGGCTTATGCCGAAAGACTCTTGCGCGAGGGCGTGGCGTGCGAGTATCACCCGATAAAAAACGCCATGCACGGCTATGATATCGCAGGGAAAAGCGATTTCATGAAAGCCGTGATGGCGTATCGTATCAAATTTTTGCGCGACGTTACGGAAAAATGAAAAGGTGCAGCAGCACCGCGTTCAAAACGCCGAGCACGATCCCGGCGAGTACCTGAATGGGCGTGTGGCCGACAAATTCCTTGAGCTTAACGTCCGTCAGCTTGCCGGTGGAGAGCTCGTCAAATGCCTTTACGATCTCGTTGATGATAGCGGCCTGCTTGCCGGTCTCGAGCCGGACGCCCATGGCGTCCTTGCATACGATCACGGCGAGGATCGCGGCGATGGCAAACTCAAAGGAATCGAGCCCATAGACAAACGCCGCCGCCACCGCGAGCGAGGAAACCGTTGCGGAGTGGCCGCTCGGCATACCGCCGTCGCCGACGAGCCGGGAGAGATCAAACCGGTGCGTGACGAGCGCGTGGATGATCGTTTTGATGATCTGCGCCCACAGCCACGACGAAACACCGGTCAGCAGGAACTGGTTGGAAATAAGATCACGAAACCACATTATTTGTCTTCGCCTCCCACGTTTTCTATATCGGAAGAAGGCGCACGCTTCCGGCGCACGTCAAAGGAATGGCCGAGCAGCTCGTCTGTGCGGACGGTCTCAAACTCCTCGGGATGGAAGTCCCGCCGGAGCGTAACGGTGTTCAGACAGTCGAACCCAACCCGGCGGTAGAGCCGGAGCGCGCGGAGATTGCGCGCAGCGACTTCGAGATACAGCGATTCGGAGTAGCTGCGCACGAGCTCGCCGATCGCCTCGAGCGCCGCCGCGCCGAGACCGTGCCCCTGGCATTCGGGACGGATGAACAGATCCTCAATCCAGTCGATCTCACCGCCGCGGCTGCCGAGATGGGCAAAGCCGACGGCTGCGGTGCCGGCGTCGAGAAAATAAAACCGGTGACCGTCAGCAGTCCATGCGCGCAGATCGTCGAGCGCTTCTTCGCGCGTCTGTACATAATCGCTGTGCGCGAGCCAGAACGCGGCGATCAGTTCCGCCGCAGCGTCCTCTTCTCCGGCGTAGGGACGCAGCGTGACCGCGCCGCTCATGCGTCCGCGCCGTCCGGCTCGACGACGTAGCTCACATATTCAAGCGGCGTATAGCCGAGACGCCGGTAAAGCGCAACCGCCCCGGCGTTTTCCGGCTCAACCTCGAGCCGCAGGCGTGCCGACGGGAATTCCTTCCGGACGGACGTGAGAAATTCCGTGCCGAGACCGTGGCCGCGGAAAGCCGGGCGGATGTACAGCTCTTCGATCCAGCAGATTGGGCTGCCGGACTCCGGAGAGAAGCTGCGCGAGAGAATGGCGTAGCCCGCGGCGGCGCCGTCCACCTCCAGGAGGCGGAGGATGATATACACGTCCGAGCGCATGGCCTCCCGGAATGTGTTTTCCATGTATTGCGCCGGGATCGGATGCATCACGGCGGGGGAGTGGTAAAACTCCTGTGCCAGCTCCATATAGAGGGCGAAATCTTTTTCTTCAGCGTTGCGGAACATATGAAAATAACCTCTCCAGAATGCAGTATTGAACAAATATAAATTATACCGCATTCCCCGGTGGAAAAGCAAGGGAACACAGCAAAGGATACTGTCTGAATTGTTCACGCCGCCGCCCCGGGCATGGGGACGGCGGCTGTTTCATGTCATGATCTTCTGCATCTCCCGGCGGAGACGGAGAAGAATGCGCTTTTCAAGCCGGGATATGTAGCTTTGCGAGATCCCCATCCGGTCGGCGACCTCTTTTTGCGTATATTCTCTCCGCCCGCGCAGTCCAAAACGCAGGGAGATGATGTCCCGGTCGCGCTCGTTGAGCCGGGATACGGCCTCGTGCAGCGCACGGCGGTCGGCGTCGTCCTCCATCGGGCGGGAGACCTCGTCCTCGTCGGTGCCGAGCACATCGGAAAGCAGCAGCTCATTGCCGTCCCAGTCGGTGTTGAGCGGCTCATCAAAGCTCACCTCCGTCCGCTGTGCGGAGAGCTTGCGCAGGTACATTAAAATTTCGTTTTCGATGCATCGGGAGGCGTAGGTCGCGAGCTTGATGTTCTTTTCCCGGTCGAACGTGCTGACAGCCTTGATGAGACCGATTGTGCCGATGGAAATGAGATCTTCGAGTCCCACGCCGGTATTTTCAAACCGCCGTGAAATGTAGACGACCAGCCGGAGATTGTGCTCGATGAGCGTGCGCTCGGCGCTCTTGTCCCCGGCGCAGAGCGCGGTGAGCGCGCTCTCCTCCGCCTCGCGCGAGAGCGGCGGCGGCAGCACCTCGCTTCCGCCGATATAGTAAACCGGCTCGTTCGGCAGCAGGGCGAGCAGAAGCTGTTGGAGAAAATCGGAAAGCATGGGCAGGACCTCCTTATGATATTCAAACGAGCGCGGTATACTCCCCGTCGCCGAGCGGCGTCGGCGAGAGGGCGACGAGACAGGATTCTGCCGTGCCCTCGACCGTGACGGCGTCGGGGCGGAAGCACACGAGCAGCCCCCGCTTCGTGCCGACGGCGGAAAAGCCGACGAGCCGCAGCCGCCGCGAGAGCGCCGGGTGGGAGGAAAGGGCGCGAAAGCACGCCGCAGGATCGTCCGGCAGCGGAAAGGCGAGCGGCGGGGAGAAGAGCGCGGCGAGAGAGCTTGGCTCCGCGAGCAGGATGTGTGAGCCAGAGAGCGGGTCGAAAAGCGCGTTGCCGGTATCGCGCAGCGCGCGCAGCGAGGCGGTTCTGCCGCAAAGCGTGATCTCCGCCTCGACGATGCACCGCTCGCGGCGGCGTAAAAACCGCCCGAAAAAGAGCCGCACCGCGGCATAGCACAATCCGAAAG
>CAVIVK010000116.1:0-13934 GCA_963645975.1 Bifidobacteriaceae bacterium
TTATAATGCCGGAAGATCGATCAGATCTTCATGCAGACATCCCATGCGCCCCAGATGACGTTGCGCAGGTTGCCCCACTTCGCGGCCGTGCCGACCTGGTGGACATGCTTGCCCTCCGGCGCAACCGGCGCGGGACGGAAGCCCAGGCCGTTGACGACGCTGTCGCACTCGACCTTGAAGGCATCTCCGCCATTGCGCGGCTTGACCATGACGTAGCCGTCGCCGATCTCGCAGATGGAGTGCTCAAGATAGATGGGAACCTTCTTAAACACGAGCATCTCGCGCAGGAAGGAGGCGTTGGCAAGGCAGGTGCCGGGCGTGGCAATCAGATCGTTCGCGTATTCCACGATGATCGGGTGCTTGCCCTGGAGCACGAGCTCGTAAGCCGCTTCGCACGCGGACTGGCCGCCGCCGAAAAACACGACCTTGTCGCCGTGATCCTTGTCGCCGGTGAGCAGCTCTTCGAACGTGATCGTCTTGTTGAAGCCGGGCACGGGGAGCTTCTTCGGCACGGCGCCGGTGCAGATGATGACCTCGTCGTACTGACGCATCAGCGGGTTGATCGGGTCGATCTCGGTGTTAAGATGGACTTCGATCTCCGCTTTCTTCAGTTCGCGGTCATACCAGTCAAGGAGCTTCTTGTCGGCTTCCTTGAAGGACATGGCCGAGGCATAGTTGTACATGCCGCCGAGCTTGCCGCTCTTTTCATAGATGACCGGGGTATGGCCGCGCTTCTTAAGAACAAGGGCGCATTCCATGCCGCCGATACCGCCTCCGACGATGGCGACCTTCTTCGGGTTCTTCGTCGGGATGAGCTTGTACTTGTTGTGCTGCATCGTGGGCGGGGTCAGCGCGCAGCGGGCCAGATGCATTGCATCGTCCATCGACTGCATGTTGGGCGTGCCCTTGGAGCAGTTGAAGTTGAAGCAGGCGTTGTGGCAGTTGATGCAGGGCTTGATCTCCTCTTCGCGGTCCTCGAGGAGCTTGTTGATCCACTCGGGATCAACGAGGTTCTGACGGCCGACGCCCATCGCGTCGATGCGGCCCTCGGCGATCTCCTTGGCGGCGAACTCCGGCTCCATCTTACCGGCGCAGACGACCGGCTTGGTGGTGAAGTTCTTGATATGTTCGACTTCGGCGATGTTGCAGTTGTGCGGCATGTAGACCGGCGGATGCGCCCAATACCAGGCGTCGTAAGTGCCGTTGTCGCAGTTGAACATGTCGTAGCCGGCGTCTTCGAGGTACTTGATGGCCTTTTCCGACTCGGCCATATCGCGGCCGAACTCGACGAACTCTTCGCCGGGGACAGCGCCCTGGCCGAAGCCCTTCGTCTTGGAGACGACGGAGTAACGCAGCGACACGGGGAAGTCCTTGCCGCAGGTCTTCTTGATCTCCTTCACGATCTCGACCGGGAAGCGGTAGCGGTTCTCGAACGATCCGCCGTACTCGTCGGTACGGTAGTTCATGTTGGCGATGGTGAACTGGTCGAGGAGGTAGCCCTCATGAACGGCGTGAATCTCCACACCGTCAACACCGGCGTCCATGAGCATCTTCGCGGTCTTGCCGAAGGCGTCGACCATCTCGTGGATCTCTTCCTTCGTCAGCGCGCGGGACTTGACCTCGGGATACCAGCGGTTGGGGGTCTCGGAGGCGGAAGCGCAGGCATATTCCACGTCCAGAACGCCCTTGGCAACGGCGCCGAACGCCTTCTTCTGGAGCATGTCGACCATCATCTGGTTGATAGCCATGCTGCGGCCCATGCCGGCGGCGAGCTGGATGAAGAGCTTCGCGCCCGTCTTATGGAATTCGGGCATCCACTCGGCGAGTTCGCGGAACATACGCTTGTTCTGATACAGCCAGTGACGGCCGGGAATACCCAACGTATCGCGCACGCACTGCATACCGGGCAGCACAAGACCGACGTTGTTCTGGGCGCGGTTGAGAATGTGGTACGCCGCTTCCTTATCGAAGTGGCAGGGCTCCAGCCAGCCGAAGAGGGACGTGCCGCCCATGGACACCTGGACAATGCGGTTTTTGATCTCGCAGTTGCCGATCTTCCACGGGGTAAACAGGGAACTGTACTTTTCGTTCATGCGATCTTTCTCCTCCTTTTTTTGTGCGGGGAAGCGCGGGGGTATACTTTTCAATCCATACCATAATTATTATAACAAGCGTTGAATTATTCTGCAACTATATCTTTGTTCTTTGTGTATTCTGCCGTCGAAAACGCCTATTTTTGCCAACTTGGCGTCTTATTTTCCTGCGGTTCGTCGTTTTTCCGACAAGCTATATTGGAGGGGGTGTATAATTTACTCTCCGCCGGGCGCTGTTTTCTTTCCTTCTATCCCCGGCCGTGCTGCGCATAGACTGAGGCACGGGGGTGGATCGTCTTTATGGGGCTGTGGAAATCGATCCGGAAAAACGCCGCGCTGCTGACGGTATCATCGCTCGTCATGCAGACGCTCTCCATGCTCTGGCAGGTGTGGCTGGCCGCGCACATCGGTGCCGCGGGCATCGGGCTTTTCCAGCTTGTCGGGAGCGTCGGCTTTCTTTTTATAACGCTCGCGGTGTCCGGCATCCGTTTTTCCGTCACGCGGCTGCTCGCCGAGGAGTTGGGACAAAGCCGCGGCGGGAGTGTGCGTGCCGTGATGCACCGGTGCTGCGCTTACGCGCTCTTTTTCGGGCTGGGCGCAGCGGTGATCCTCTTTTTCCTTGCCGAGCCCATCGGCTTTCTCTGGATCGGGGACGCCCGCTCGGTGCGCGCGCTCTATGCTGCCGCGCCGTCGCTACCGGCGCTTGCACTCTCCAGCGCCCTTGCCGGATACTTCACCGTCGTCGGCCGGGTGTGGAAAACGGCAGTTTCGCAGTTTTTTGCACAGCTTCTGCGCATGGGACTTTCGGTGCTCTTTCTCCGCGCTTGCAGCCGCGGAGATCTCGCCGGGGTGTGCGCGGCGCTCTCCGCGGCCGGTACCGCGGCGGAAATCGCGCTCTCGCTTGCGCTTTCCGCACTCTATCTCGCCGACCGGCGGCGCTTCTGTCCGAAAGGCGAGTGCGGCGCGGCGCTCACGCCGCGGATGCTCCGCATCGCGCTGCCGCTCGCCTCGTCCGCCTACGCGCGAAGCGCTCTCAACACGTTCCGCCAGCTTCTCGTGCCGCGGGGGCTGCGTCTCTCCGGGCTCAGCGCCGAAAGCGCTCTCGCGGGGTACGGCGTCATCAACGGCATGGCGATGCCGGTTTTGCTTTTGCCGACGTGCCTCCCGCTCTCGGTCGCGGAGCTGCTCGTCCCGGCGCTCACGGAAATGCAGGTCGCGAAAGAGCACGAGCGGGTACGCCGGAGCGTGCGGGAGATGCTGGGGAAAACATTTCTCCTCTCGCTTTGCGCTGCGGCGGTGTTTTTCGTTTTCGCCCGCCCGCTCGGCATGCTGCTCTACGGCAGCGCCGAGGCCGCGCGTTTTCTCCGGCTGCTCGCGCCGATGGTGCCCTTTCTCTATACCGACATCGTGACCGACGGCTGCCTCAAGGGACTGGGGCAGATGATGGCGTCCATGGCGTTCAACATCGCGGAGGCCGCGCTGGGGCTTGTGCTCGTATGGGCGCTGCTCCCCCGCTGGGCGCTCACGGGCTATCTCGTGACGCTCTACATCTGCGAGGTGTTCAACTTCGCGCTGAGCCTTCTGCGGCTGCGGAAAGTGATAAAAAATCCCGGCTTCTCCCAATCGTGAGAAGCCGGGACTTTCCCATTTATTCTTTTTCTTTTTTCCCATCCGAGAGATTGACGCCGATGCCGTTAACCTCCACGCCGCCGTCGGCGGGGATGAGGATATATTTCCGCCCGTCGATCTCGCGGGTCTCCACGAGATAGCTGAACTCGCCCGGCAGCGTAATCTTCACCTCCGGCGTCACGATCTCCAGCTTTTTGCTCTCGACGATGTTGTTCGGGTCGAGCGCAGCGTGCGCGCCGTAGCGCTTTTCGCATTCGCGCTCGAATTTCTCCGTCTTTTCGAGCGGCACGCCGCTCGTGCGCAGCACGCTCACCACGTCGCGCGCCGTGATCTCCAGCGCGTCCGGGTCTTTCGATTCCTTGTGCTCCTCAATGCGGCTGCGAAGATTCTCGTGCACAGCCTGCACGACATCGAACCGGCAGTCGGTATCAAGCGCCGCGGCGAGCGTTTCGGAGAACGTCTCCTTCTGCTCGGCGGCCGACATCGGCGGCGCAACGCGGAAAAGCCCGTCGATGAGCTCCGGATGGATCTCCGCGGTATCGCGGCTATAATAGAGCGCATCGTAGATATTCGCCCGGCGGTCGTCGAACGCCGGGAACAGAAAGCCGAGCGCCGGCGCGGCGACGGTCTGGCCGGTGGAGGTGCCGTGAAAGGCGCGTTCCTCCGAAAAATACCGCAGCGCCGCCGTTGCGTCCTTCACGGGGCAGACCGTGCAGACGAAAAAGCGGAATACCTCGTCGCTCAGCTCAGCCGTTTCGCCGTCCGCGCCGCGGTGCGGCACGTCGTAGGCGTCGCCCGCGAGGAGGATGAGGTAGTTCTCGCCCTGCATGTCGAGCGAGGAGATAACGCGCGAATAGAGCTCGTGCCGTGCATTCTCGTCAGCGCAGGCGCTTTCGCGCAGCGCCTGCAAGAGCCGGTGCTCGTCGCTTCCGGCGACCTGCTTTGTTTCAAACGCCACATCGATAAGATTGCGCCCGAGCGAGCCGGAGAGCGTTTTGCGCAGAAGCGTTAAATACATCTCCTGCTCTTCCTTGCCGGACATGCCGAGCGACACGTCCGTCTCGGCGACAACCTCGCGGCTGCCATTCACGAAACAGCCGTACACGTGGGCGATGCCGCTCCGTTCCGGCCGGAACCGGCGGCGAAGCTCGTTGAGTTCCTTCTGATTCATTATGTACCCCTTAAAATAAGAAAATAGCCTGCGCGCCGTAGGTAATGACCGAGACGATCACACCCGCGATCAGAACGCCGATGGCGATGGCGGGGAACGCGCGCTTGAGCCGCATCTCCATCATGGCTGCAACAAGCGCGCCCGTCCACGCGCCCGTGCCGGGCAGCGGGATGGCCACGAGGATCGCAAGACCCCAGAACGCATATTTTTCCACGGTGGCGCGGTTTTTCTCCGCCTTCTGCTCCATGCGCATGACGAGCCCGTCGAGCTTCGGCATATGCGCACGCATCCACGCAAAAATCTTGCGGATGAAAAGGATGATGAACGGCACCGGCACAAGGTTGCCGAGCACCGAGGCGATGATCGCCGTCCAGATGTTCAGCCCGCGCACGACGCCGAACGGGATCGCGCCGCGCAGCTCCACGACCGGGACCATCGCTACAAGAAACGTGAGTAAAATGTCTTTCATGGCATTATGCCGTCTCGTACCCGGACGGCTCAAACCTCCGCTTCAGTTTTCTTTCGGCGCGCGGCGCGGCGTTTTCCGCCGCTGCGCAAACGCGCTGAGTTTATCCATCAGTTTGTACATTACATTCATCACCGGCCAGGCCAGCAGCGCAAATACCGCCAGCACGAGCACGCTGAGGAAGTCAAGCGTCACGAGATTGAAAAGCGCTTTGAGGAACAAAAAGCTCCCCGCAAAGCCGAGCGCGAGCACACAGATCATGGCAAGGCGCAGCTTATTGTAGGGCTTCGCCGTCTGGTGCACCATCATGAGCCCCACAACGCCCATCACGCCGGCGCAAATCGTGCTCATGGCGGTATCCGGGAGATCGGCGGCCAGATAAAAGAGCATCACGCCGCCGACGAGCAGAATGTCCGTGAGCGCCGCCGGGAGCGCGCGCCGCACGACATTTTTGAGGAATTTTCCCTGTACAAGCGAGCGGTTCGGCTCCATTGCAAGGATGAACGCCGGAACGCCGATCGTCATGCAGTTCACAAGGCCGAGCTGTGCGGGACTGAGCGGATACGGCAGAGTAAAAATCAGGCTGATGATGGCCATCGCGATGGAAAACATGTTCTTTACAAAGTAGAGCGAAGCCGAGCGCTCGATGTTATTGATGACGCGCCGCCCCTCGGCAACGACGTCCGGGAGCGAGGCGAAGTTCGAGTCTGTGAGCACGATCTGCGATACCTGGCAGGCAACGTCGCTTCCCGAGGCAACAGCGATGGAGCAGTCGGCCTCCTTGAGCGCGAGCACATCGTTCACGCCGTCGCCGGTCATGGCCACGGTGTGTCCCTGCTTTTTGAGTGCAAGGACGAGCCGGCGCTTCATTTCCGGCGTCACGCGGCCAAAGACAACGCAGTCACGCGCCGCTTTTTCGACCTGCTCGTCGGTTTCGAGCGTCCGGGCGTCCACCGCCTTGTCCGCATCTGGTATGCCCGCACGGCGGGCGACCTCGGAAACGGTGAGCGGATTGTCGCCGGAGATCACGCGCACCGAAACGCCCTCGCGCGCGAACCACGCGAACGTATCCGGCGCCTCGGCGCGAATCTTGTTGGAGAGCAATATGAGCGAGATGGGCAGGCGCTCGGCGGTGAGCGTTTCGTCCGTGAGCTGCCCGTCGTAGAGCGCGAGGAGCAGCACGCGGCAGCCCTTTGCGCTATAGAAATCGATGGTTTCCTTATAGGCGGCAAAGTCGCCGCCGAGGATGACCTCCGGCGCGCCGAGAAGGTACGTTTCGTCCTCATGGAACGAAACGCCGCCGTATTTCTTTGCGCTTGTGAACGGAAGCGCCGCAATCGCGCGCTGGTTCACCTCACCGGTGAAAAACTTGCGCATGGCGGCCATGGTGTCGTTATCGCCGCTCATCGCTGCGCAGTAATCGGCCATGATCATGTGGATGTCCTCAGCAATGAACCGGTCAGGGCAGAGCGGGACAATGTCGTCCACAATCATTTTGTTTTCGGTCACCGTGCCGGTCTTGTCCACGCAGAGCGTATCGACACGCGCGAGCGTTTCGATGCAGTCCATCTCGCGGCACATCGTCTTTTTCTGCGCCAGACGCAGCACGCCCGCCACGAGCGCGAGGCTCGTGAGCAGATATACGCCCTCCGGGATCATGCCGACGAGCGCGCCGACTGTGGATGTGACGCCCGCGGGAATGCTCCGCCCGAGCCAATGGACTTCCTTCACAACGAGCAGCACACCCATCGGGATGATGCCGATGCCGATCCATTTGACGAGATCGCTCAGCGCCTTCATCATACCCTTGGCCTGACGCTTTTTCTGCGCTTTCGCGTCGAGCGTCAGACGGCTGACGAACGAATCCGCGCCCACGGCGGTGAGCCGCGCGCGGCACATGCCGGAGACAAGAAAGCTGCCCGAGAGCAGCGTATCGCCCGGCGCCTTGCGGATCTCGTCCGCCTCGCCGGTGACGAGCGCTTCGTTCACGAGGCACGTACCGTCTACCACAACGGCGTCGGCACATACCTGTTCGCCGGAGGAAAAGAGAACGATATCGTCGCGCACGAGCGCGGACACGTCCACGCGCTTTTCGCGCCCCTCGCGCACGACGGCGCATTGCGGTGCGGTGAGGATGTTCAGCGCGTCGAGCGCCTTTTTGCTGCGCAGCTCCTGCACGATGCCGATAACGGCGTTAATAATGACGACGATGATGAACGAAAGGTTCAGAATCGAGGCCTTCACCGCCATGAGACACAGCGCGAGCACGAGAAAGACAAGGTTGAAGTACGTGAGAAGATTCTCCCGCACGATCTGCCCCGCGGTGCGCGTGGGCGGCTCAACGGGGAGGTTTGCCCACCCCGCGGCGGCGCGCGCCGCGGCCTCGGCCTCGGTGAGTCCTTCCAAGGGCGCGGCCTCCTTCACGGCGATCTCCTGCCGGACGGCTTCCTCTTCTTTTTTTCTTCGGAACAGCTTCAAAGCAGCGGTATCCTTTCCAAATGCAATATTTGTTAGTATATCATTTTTTTGCTCTTTTTCAATAAAGACTCCTTTAATTTTACGCAAAGAACGCCTGCCTTTGTGTTACAAAGGCAGGCGAATGTTCTTTTTTATCCAAGAAGCCGGACGCGGGTAACGCCGGGGATGGCGCGCATCTCCTCCGCCGCCGTTTCGTCCAGGTGCTCGGTCGTATCGAAGATCGTGTAGGCGATCTCGCCGCGCGCCTTGTTGAGCATGTGCTCCACGTTGACATTGCCCGCAGCAATGATCTCCAAAAAGCGGTTGAGCATGCCCGGCTGGTTGCGGTGGATGAGGCACAGCCGGCTCTTTCCGAGGCGGTCGAGCGTTGCATTCGGGAGATTGACGCTGTTGCGGATGTTGCCGTTGCGGAGATAGTCCACAATCTCACGCGCGGCCATAACCGCGCACTTTTCCTCCGCCTCCGGCGTTGTGGCGCCGAGATGCGGGAAGCAAACAACGTTTTTCTTCCCTACGAGCTTTGCATTCGGGAAGTCGGTCACATAGCGCGCGACCTTCCCGCTCTCGATGGCGGCGAGGAGCGCGTCGTCATCCACAAGCTCGCCGCGGGCAAAGTTCAAAATGCGCATGCCGGGCTTCATTTTTGCGAACGCTTCGGCGTTCAGGTAATGAAATGTCTCCGGCGTGGAGTGGATGTGCATCGTGAGATAGTCGCACGTGCGAAAGAGTACGTTCAGGTCTGTGACGTGCTCCACCTTGCTCGAAAGGTTCCACGCAGAATCGACCGAGAGATACGGGTCGTACCCGCTCACCTCCATATCGAGCTTGAGCGCGGCATTCGCCACGCGCGAGCCGATCGCGCCGAGGCCGATAACGCCAAGGCGCTTGCCGGATACCTCCGGCCCGGCGAAGGCATTCTTCCCTTTCTCCACAAGCGCGGGGATCTTGTCGCCCTCCGGGGCGAGAGATTCCACCCACTCAACCGCGCCGACAATATCGCGCGAGGCCATCGTGAGCGCGCACAGCAGCAGCTCCTTGACCGAATCGGCGTTCGCACCGGGGGTGTTAAAAACCGCGATGCCCTCGGCGGTGCAGCGGTCGATGGGGATGTTGTCCACGCCAATACCGGCGCGGCCGATGCAGAGAAGTTCCTTATTGAATACCGCGTCGTGCAGCTTGGCCGAGCGGATGAGCAGCGCGTCGGGCGCGCCCATCTCGGGACTCACGGCGCAGTTTTCCGCTTTCAGCTCGTCGAGTCCCTTCTCCGCAATGGCGTTCATGGTTTTTATATTAAACATGGTGCTTTGCCTCAAATTCTTTCATAGTCTCCACCAGGCGGAGGACGCCTTCCTCCGGCATGGCGTTATAGAGCGACGCGCGCATCCCGCCCGCGACGCGGTGTCCCTTGAGATTGCGCAGTCCCCGCTCGAGCGAGAACTTCACAAACTCGGCGTCCGTACCGGCGTCTCCCGTGCGGAACGTTACGTTCATGTCGCTGCGGCTCGCGCGCTCGGCGCAGCCGTGGAAGAGCGCGCTCTCGTCCAGATAGTCATAGAGGAGCTTCGCCTTGGCGCTCTTGCGCTTTTCCATGCCCGCAACGCCGCCCTGCTTCTCAAGCCAGTCGAGCACGAGGCCGAGCAGATAGATATTGTAGCACGGAGGCGTATTGTACATGGAATCCTTATCGATCATGCGCTGGTAGCTCATCATGAGCGGCGTGATGGGGCGCTCGTGTCCGGCGAGAGCGCGGTCGATGATCACGACCGTCAGCCCCGCGGGCGCCATGTTCTTCTGCGCGCCGGCATAAACAATGCCGTATTTCGACACGTCCACCGGATGCGAGAGAATTTCCGAGGACATATCGCACACGAGCGGCACATCGCCGGTCTCCGGCACATACTTCCACGCCGTACCGAAAATCGTATTGTTGGCGCAGTAATAAAAATACTTTGCCTCCGGCGAGAGGGACAGTTCCTCCTGCGCCGGGATTCGGTCAAAGCCGGTAGCCTCGCTCGATGCCGCGATGTTTACACGGCAGTACTTCCCCGCCTCCTTCGCGGCGATGGATGCAAAGTTGCCGGTCACGGCATAATCGACCATGTCGCCCTCGGCAGTCAGATTGAGCGGGATCATTGAAAACTGGAGCGACGCGCCGCCCTGCAAAAACAAAATCTCGTGTGTGTCCGGCACGGAGAGCGCTTTCTTGAGCTTGGCTTTCGTCGCGGCGAATATATCCATGAATTCCCGGCTGCGGTGGCTCATCTCCATCACGGAGAGGCCGCTGCCGCGGTAGTTCAGCAGTTCGGACGCCGCCGTTTCCAGTACCTCCGTCGGCAAAACGGACGGCCCGGCGGAGAAATTAAATACGTCCTCGCGGTTCATGGCAGGACTTCCTTTCCGATTTCCCCCGGTTCGCGGGGTTATAGTAATTTAGCATATTATACATCTAATGCGTTAGTCTGTCAAAGCGCGGTACCAACAAGCATTTCGCCGCGCACACCGGTGATTTTCACTTTTCTCACAACGCCGTGCGGCATATCGCCCGGTGCGGCGACCTCCGTATAGTTCTCGGCATGGCCGTGGCTTTCGCCGCCGGACTCCGTTTCAAAAATGACTTCGAGCGTTTTGCCGACGCAGGACGTGAGATATTCCCTTTGCATCCGCTCCGCAATGCGCGCGGCTCTCGCGGCGCGCGCGGCCTTTTCGCTCTTTTCGATCTGGCCGGGCATATCCGCCGCCTTTGTGCCGGGGCGGATCGAATACGGGAACACGTGCATCTGCGCAAAGGCACATTTTTCGATGAAAGCGAGCGTCTGCGAAAACTCCTCCTCCGTCTCGCCGGGAAAGCCGGTAATGAGATCGGTCGTGAGCGCACAATCCGGGAAAGCCGTGCGCAGCCGCTCCGTGACGGCAAAGAACTCCGCAGTCGTATATTTCCGGCGCATGCGCGCGAGCGTTGCGTCGCACCCGGACTGCATGGAGAGGTGGAAATGCGGGCAGACATTGAGCTTTACAAGGCGCGCAACGAATTCGTCCGTCACGACCGTCGGCTCGAGCGAGCCGAGATGGATGCGTGCCTCCGGCGCTCCAACGGCGACGGCCTCCAGCGCATCGATGAGCGTTTTGCCGTTTTTGAGATCTTTGCCCCACGAGGCGATCTCAATGCCGGTGACGACGATCTCTTTATAGCCCTGCGCGGCGAGCGCCGCGGCCTCGGCCGCGCACCGATCCTCCGGCAGGGAGAGCACGCGCCCACGGGCGTAGGGAATGATGCAGTAGGTGCAGAAATTGTCGCACCCATCCTGAATTTTGAGATACGCGCGCGCGTGCCCGGCGTAAGCCCCGGCGGGCAGCTCTTCAAAGCCGGTGCGCCGGAAGGGATCGTCGAGCTTTGTTACGCTCTCGCCTGCCCCGCGCTCCGCCGCCGCGGTCTCCACAGCGCGGATAAAGCCCTGCCGGTCGCCGGTACCAAAGAGGACGTCTGCGCCAAGAGCGGCGGCCTCGGCGGCGTCCACCTGGCTCCAGCAGCCGCAGAGCGCCGTGAGCGCGAGCGGATTTTCGCGCTGGAGCCGGCGGACGGTCTGGCGCGCCTTGCGCGCGCCCTCCGCCGTGACGGCGCAGGTATTGACGATCACGGCGTCCGCGCTCTCGCCTTCGGCGCACGGCGTGTGGCCGTGGCTTTGGAGCAGCTGCTCCATCGCCTCGGATTCGTACTGGTTGACCTTGCAGCCGAGAGTGGCTATAATGTACTTCATAGAAAGACGCTCCTCAAAGGATGTATGGATATGGAAATTTATCTTGATAATGCCGCCACGACCCGCGTATGCCCGGAGGCCGCGGAAGCAGCGTATAAGGTGATGACGGAAATTTACGGCAACCCCGGCTCGACACACAAGCTGGGGCGCGAAGCACGCGCCGTGCTCGATGACGCCCGCAAAAAGCTTGCCGCGGCACTCGGTTGCACAGTAAAGGAAGTGCACTTCACCTCCGGCGGTACCGAGAGCGACAACTGGGCCATCCTGGAGGGCGCGTACCTCCAGCGGCGTGTCGGACGGCACATCATTTCCTCCGCCGTGGAGCATGACGCCGTGCGAAAGCCGCTCGAAAAGCTCGCGCGTGAGGGGTATGAGATAACGCTCCTCGCCCCCGACAGCACCGGCGCAATTTCCGTGGACGCGGTGCGCGAAGCGCTGCGCGAGGATACGGCGCTCGTGACGCTCATGATGGTGAACAACGAAACCGGCGCTGTAACAGACATTGCAGGCATCGCCCGAATGCTTCGCGCGGCGAAGTCCAAAGCGCTATTGCACACCGACGCGGTACAGGCCTTTATGAAGGAGCCGTTCTCCGCCAAAACGCTCGGCGCGGACATGATATCCGTGAGCGGCCACAAAGTCCATGCGCCGAAGGGCATCGGCGCGCTGTACGTCCGGCAGGGGCTGAAGCTCCCGGCGCACATTCTCGGCGGCGGCCAGGAGGAGGGGATGCGCTCCGGCACCGAGCCGATGCCGCAGATCGCCGCTTTTGGCGAAGCGGTTCGCATCGCGAAGGCCGAAATGCCGGCGGCGAACGCGCGGATGGAGGCGCTGCGCGCAAAATGTGTGCAGACGCTCACCGACACCGTGCCCGGCATTGTATTCCTCGGCGGCGGCAGCGCGCACATTCTCTCGCTCTCCCTGCCCGGCTACCGCAGCGAGGTTTTGATGAACTATCTCGAAGCGAAGGGTATTTACGTTTCCAAGAGCAGCGCATGCAAGCGCGGCAAGCGCAGCCACGTGCTCGAAGCCATCGGCGCGCCGGACAAGGTGATTGACGGGGCGCTGCGCGTTTCGTTTTCGCGCTACACGACGCCGGCGGAGTGCGACGCCCTTTGTGAAGCGCTCGCCGCAGCTCGGAGGGAACTCTATCCTTCCCTTTAACCAATCTATTGTACTCAAGCGCCTCCGCAGCGTCAAGAGCTGCGGCGGCGTGTTTGTGAGGAGGCATTCTTTTGACAGAGACGAATCTTTCTCTTTATTCCGTCGGGACACTCACCAACGAGGAAGCCCGCGAGGCGGTAGCGTGGCGCTACGGCGGCGAATACACCGTTTATAATTTCCCGGACTGGGCAGAATGCGCCGCGCGCGGCTGGTCGATCACGGATGCGGCGAAGCGCAAAAACGCCTATTTTTCCGTGCGGTACGCCGGAAGCTTTCTCGGCTTTTTCCACATCATGGACCGCCCCGGCCACGTGGAGCTCGGTGTCGGGATAAAGCCGGAGCTTTGCGGACAGGGGCACGGATACGCGCTCATGGAGAGCGCGCTTGAAACCATCCGCCAAACGCGAGGCCACACGCCGGTGCAGCTCGCCGTGCGCACGTTCAACGTCCGCGCCGTCCGCTGCTACGAACGTGCCGGGTTTACGATCACCGATAAACGCTACGAAGATCTTGGCACCGCCCCCGGCGAGATGTACATCATGCAAACCGTGGTTTGATTGCCATATGCGGGCATTTCCACCCGGCTAAAGCGCGTGTGCCTTGTCAATCGACGCTAAGACCTGACCTTTATAAATCCGGATCTTTCCATGGGCGCAGGAACAAAAAGCCGAGGTTTACCAGCACGATTGTCGCAGCCCACGAAAGCGGAAATGCATGGTAGAGCATTGGCAGCGTGGGGGCTGTTCGAAATGCTGTGCAAACCCAGATGATGCGGAATGCACAGGTTCCAATCATTGCGCTGACAGCCGGATACAGCGCATGAGCGCTGCCGCGCAGAACACCCGCCGGTATTTCATAAAAATTGCAGATTGGCTCAAACAGCAGGATGCACAAAATACGCACTCCGGCACTTTCGATCACAGCGGCCTCCGGCGTAAAGAGAGACGAGAAAAAGCTGCGGAACAAAACGATCATAACGATCGGTACGGAACTGCACACGGTTGATAATCCCAGACACAGCCGCAGGATGTGCCTGCATCGTTCGCGCTGCCCGGCGGCATAGTTCTGACTGGTAAAGGTAGTCGCCGTCTGTCCAAATGCCGTAATGATATAATACGTGAAGTATTCAAAGTTCATAGCAATGGTACTGCCCGCAATCGACGTTTCACCGAAGCCGT
>CAVIVK010000116.1:13944-17655 GCA_963645975.1 Bifidobacteriaceae bacterium
AGCAGAACACGGCACCCTGCACAGCGGATGGGATGCCGGTTTTCAGAATATTCCACGCAATGCGCAGAGAAAATTTTGGTCTGCGGAATGTAAGCTGAAATATTTTATCGTTTATCAGCCGGTGCAGCACCACAAGCGCTGAAAGCATGGCTGAAATATCGGTGGCAATCGCAACCCCGGCAACGCCCATACGGAACACGATTACAAAGAGCAGATTAAGTCCGATATTTGCAATTCCCGAAATCATCAGCGCAAAAAATGGATAGCGGCTGTCGCCGCGCGCCCGCAGCGCGGAAGCGCCAAAGTCATACAGCAGTAAAAACGGATAGCCCAGCATATAAATCCGCAGATACAGCTTTGCCTCATCCAAAATGCCATCCGGCGTCTGAATCAGCCGCAGCAGCGGCGCTGCTGCGGCTTGCCCCAAAAGCAGACCGATGATACCAATGAGCCCTGCCAAAAGCATCGACGTCTGTACCGCAGCGGGCATTTCCGCCCGCTTGTTTTGCCCAATATGATTTGCCATCAGGATATTGGCGCCGATGGATAAGCCGGAGGAGACTGTCACGATCAACGCGATAATCTCCGTGTTTGTTCCCACCGCCGCAAGGGCGCGCTCATTGCCAAAATAACCAACGACGGCGGTATCCGCCGCATTGAACAGCTGCTGAACCATGCTGCTGAGCGCAATGGGCAGCGTAAAAAGCAGCAGCTTCCCGCTCAGGGACCCATGCAGCATATCCATATCGGATGTTTTCCATTTCATTTTCGCTCGCTCCCGAATCTGTCTTGCACTATCATACATGCAGCAGTAGAATATAAAAAGCGAATATGATAGATGATCAAAATCGAAAAAAGGAATAGATGCGATATGGATTATTCTTTACTGAAGTATCTTGCCTTTGTCAAAACCGTGGAACGGGGCAGCTTCACCCGCGCGGCGCAGGAACTGGATTACGCACAGTCCTCCGTCAGCAAAATGGTTGCGGATTTGGAAAGCGAATGGGGCATGACGCTTCTCGAGCGCAGCAAAAGCGGCGTCCGCCCGACCTCTGCCGGAGAGCAGGTTCTGCCGTTCCTGCGCAAGGTTCTGAACGACCATCAGGAATTGGAGGGACAAATTCTCCGGATGAACGGGGTAGAAGCCGGCATCGTCCGCATCGGCACCTTTGCCAGCGTTGCAATCAACTGGCTTCCGAATATTTTTGCCGCTCTACAAGCCGACTTCCCCGGCATCGAATACGAAATGCTGCTTGGTGACTATGATGAAGTAGAGCAATGGATCCGAGAGGGGCGTGTGGACTGCGGCTTTCTGCGTCTTCCGACGCTCCCACAATTTGACACGCTTTTGCTGAAGCAGGACGAATATAAGGTTGTGCTTCCGGCAGGGCATTACCTCGCGGAAAAGGAAACGGTCGCCATTGAGGATTTAAACGGGTTGCCGTTTCTGCTGCTGGAACACGGCGGGAAAACCGAAGTCTCCAACTTGCTGGAACGTTCCCATGTGCAGCCGGATATCCGCTTCACCACATGGGAAGACTTTGCAATTATGGCAATGGTGGAAAAGGGTATGGGGATTAGTATTCTGCCCGACATGATCTTGCAGCGTATCCCTTATCAAGTTGAGATACGTTCCCTGCAAAAACCATACTATCGTGCAATCGGTCTGGCAATCAAGGACCAAAAGCATATCACGCCAGCCGTAAAAAAGTTCATCGATTACCTGCCATTTCGGACAAGTACAGAATGATGAGGCGGCGTGAGGGCGATAAAGAATGAACAGACATTCGGTTTCTGCTCAGGTACATCTTTTAAGACCTGCTCCGCGATCATCTATGTGCAAAATGCAAGAAAATCTTTCAGAGAAAACTTGCCGCAAAAGCAGAACCGGGTAGTCTTCGCCACGCTGTATTTGTGCATAAATTTTACAAAAAGTAACATTATGTAACCCATAATGTGAATATTGGGAGGCTGGACAAGCACTATTCACTGTGGAAAACTCTGTGGGAAATGTTCAAAACTCTTTTATTTCCTATTATTTCCCGGCGCGGGACAAAAATGAATATTCACAGTCTATTCATAATAGGATGAGAGGAGAAGGGAGGCGCGTCCATGCGCAGGTTCATTTGCGCGGCTCTGGCCGCTCTTTACCTCACGATACCGGCTCTCGCCGTGGAGCCGCTGCCGGAGGAAAGCTTTTCGCTTTCCTGCACGGCGGCGGTGCTGATGGAGCGGCAGACCGGCACGGTACTCTATGAGAAGGAAGCCCACCGGCATCTCTCCCCAGCGAGCGTGACGAAGGTGATGACGCTGCTGCTCGTGGCAGAGGCGGTCGAGAGCGGCGCGGTCTCGACCGCCTCTGCCACCGGACGATCCCATAACGGCAAGCCGCCGTGCAGCCTCGATGGGCGGCAGCCAGATCTGGCTCGAGGAGGGCGAGGTGATGACCGTCGCGGAGATGACCAAGTGCGTGGCGGTCGTCTCGGCCAACGACTGCGCCGTGGCGCTCGCGGAGGCGCTTTGCGGCTCGGAGGAGGCGTTCGTCGCGCGCATGAACCGCCGCGCAGAGGAGTTGGGGCTCACCGACACACACTTCACAAACTGCACCGGTCTCTTCGAGGATGCAGAGCACTACACCTGCGCCTACGACATCGCGGTCATGTCGCGCGAGCTATTAAAGCACGAGTTCGTCCGGCAGTACACGACGATCTGGCAGGACACGATCCGCTCCGGTGCCTTTGGCCTTACAAACACGAATAAGCTCGTGCGGCATTATAATGGCTGCACGGGGCTCAAAACGGGCTTCACGTCCACGGCGATGTACTGTCTGGCCGCCTCCGCCGAGCGCGGCGGCGTGGAGTACATTGCGGTGATCCTCCACGGTGAAACAAGCCAGCTTCGCTTTGACGCGGCGCGCACGCTCCTGGACTACGCCTTTGCGAACTACACGCTCGTCATGCCGGAGACCGGCGCGCCCGACGTGCCGGTGTCGCTTGGCAAGGCGGAATCCGTGCGCGCGGTGTGTGAGAGCGCCGGGACGGTGCTCATCGAAAAGGCACGGCAGAAGGAGCTCTCCGCCGTATACGAGCTGCCGGAGAAGGTCGACGCGCCTGTCGCCGCCGGGCAGACTCTCGGCACGCTCCGGTACGTTGCCGGCGGCGAGACGATCGCAAGCGTCCCGATCTGCGCGGCGGAGGCTGTGGAGCGCGTCGGTGTTGGAGAGCTCTGGGTGCGGCTCGCCGCGGCGCTCTGCGGCCGGGCAAATACGCAATAGTTCATCTTGCAAGTGAGCGCCGGAGAGTGTACAATGTCGCCAAAGAGAGAAATTAACCGCAGGGAGGTATACCAATGATTCATGTTGATCTCACCGGCGCTGCACCGTTCTTCGGCGCACACACCCCGGATTATGCCGCCGCGGAAGCGGCGCACCGCACGCTCAGCGAAAAGACGGGCGCGGGTTCGGATTTTCTCGGCTGGCCGGAGCTGCCGCGCCGCATCCGCGAAACGGAGCTTGCGCGCATTCTCGCCGCGGGGAAAACGATCCGCGAAAAGGGCGACGCGCTCGTCGTCATCGGCATCGGCGGATCGTATCTCGGCGCACGCGCGGCCTATGAGCTGATCGGCCGCCGCGAGGGCGGCGCGGAGCTGCTTTTTGCCGGAAACGGTCTTTCCGCAACGACGCTTTGCGACACGATCGAAAAGCTCGGAGAC
>CAVIVK010000117.1:0-16986 GCA_963645975.1 Bifidobacteriaceae bacterium
GCGGCGTATGCCGACCATCTCACCGTCTACCCGGTACATACCGTCCCGGAGCTTTTGGCGCATCTCGCAGGCGAGAAGAAGATTGCCCCCGCCGAACCGCCCGTGCCGAGCGAGGAAGAGCTCATCTTCCCCGACTATGCCGAGGTCAAGGGGCAGGAAAACGTCAAGCGTGCGCTTGAAGTCGCCGCCGCCGGCGGGCATAACGTCCTCATGGTCGGCCCGCCGGGCTCCGGCAAGTCGATGCTCGCCAAGCGTCTTCCCGGCATACTGCCGGACATGAGCCGCGAGGAGACGATGGAGTCCACCGGCATTTGGAGCGTCTGCGGTCTCACAAACGAAAAGCGCCCCATTTTGCGCCAGCGCCCGTTCCGCGCGCCGCACCACACGCTCTCCGCCGCCGCGATGGCGGGCGGAGCGCAGCTCCAGCCGGGCGAGGTATCGCTTGCGCATAACGGTGTGCTGTTTCTCGATGAGCTGCCCGAATACCACCGGGACGTGCTCGAAGTCATGCGCCAGCCGCTCGAGGACGGCGTTGTGACGGTTTCCCGTGCCGCCGGAACGGCGGTATACCCCAGCCGCTTCATGCTCGTGTGCGCCATGAACCCCTGCAAATGCGGCTGGTACGGACAGCCGGGCGGCCGCTGCCGGTGCAGCGAAAAGTCCGTCCGCGCCTACCACGCCAAGCTCTCCGGCCCGCTCATGGACCGGATCGACATCATCGTAGAAGTCCCCGCGCTCGCCTACGACGAGCTGCGCCGCCGCCCGGACGGCGAGAGCTCCGAAACCATCCGCCAGCGCGTCAACCGCGCGCGGGAGGTACAGCGAAAGCGCTTTTCCTCCGGCACGGTATCCAATGCCAATATGTCCCCGCGCGCCATGGAGCGGTACTGCTCTCTCACGCCCGAGGGCGACGCGCTGATGAAGGACGCCTTCCACGCGCTCGGTCTCACGGCGCGAAGCTACGACCGCATACTGCGCGTCGCGCGCACGATCGCCGATCTTGCCGGGGCAAAGGACATTGCGCCCGAGCACATTGCCGAGGCTGTGCAGTACCGCACCTACGATTTTCTCATCTCTTCCTCCCCGGAGGCTACGCCATGAACCGATTCGATGCCGTATTGTTTGATCTGGACGGCACACTTTTATATACGCTATCCGACATGGCCGCCGCCGTCAACGGTGCGCTGCGCGAAATGCACCGCCCGGAACGGACGGTGACGGAAATACGCTCCATGGTCGGCAACGGCGCAAAAATGCTCATTACCCGCGCGCTTGGCCCGGGACAGGAAGCGCTCGTTGACGAAACGCTCGATATTTACGCCAAGCTCTATGCCGCCCACGCGCAGGAGCACGTGACGCCCTATGCGGGCATCCCGGAGCTTTTGGATGCGCTGCACCGGCGCGGCATCCGCACCGCGTGCGTCACGAACAAGGATCACACCGACGCCGTGCCGATGCTATATAAATTCTTCGGGGATAAAATTTCCCACGTGGAAGGCCGGAAGCCCGGCCGTCCCACAAAGCCCGCGCCAGACGCGGTATACGATGCGCTCAAAGCGCTCGGCGTTGATGCCTCCCGCGCGCTCTACGTCGGTGACTCCGGCGTGGACAGTGAAACGGCAAAAAACGCCTCTCTCCCCTGCGTCCTCTGTGACTGGGGCTACTGGGACCGCAAAAAGCTCGAAAACTGCGCCGCGCTGGGGATCATAAGCGCCCCGGCAGAGCTATTACAATATGTGTGAGGTCAATATGCAGGACATCATTCTTCTCAAGCAGGGCGAGATCGTCCTCAAGGGTCTGAACAAGAAATACTTTGAGCAGAAGCTCATTTCCAACGTAAAGCGCCGTCTGCGCTCGCTCGGCGAGTTTGACGTAACGTGCACGCAGTCCACGATCTATGTTGAGCCGAAATCGGACGATATCGACATGGACGAAACGCAGCAGGCCATGACGAAGGTGTTCGGCATTGCCGCCGTGGTGCGCGCCGCCGCGTGCGACAAAACGCCCGAGGCCATGGCACGCAAAGCCATCGAGTACATGGCCGAAGCCATGCGCGAAGCGAAGAGCTTCAAGGTGGAAACGCGCCGCGCGGACAAGGCCTTCCCGATGACGTCCATCGAGGTCAGCCAGTACGTCGGCGGCGAGCTTGCCGAGGCGTTCCCGGAGACCGCCGTGGACGTCCACAACCCGGAGCTCACCGTGCATGTTGAGGTGCGCGAGCGCGCCGCCTACATCCACCGTCCGCCGCTGCCCGGCGCGGGCGGTCTGCCCGTCGGCTGCGGCGGCACGGCGGTAACGCTTCTCTCCGGCGGCATCGATTCGCCGGTATCGACGTATATGATCGCCAAGCGCGGCGTACATATGATCCCGGTACATTTCTTCTCGTTCCCGTACACCTCGGAGCTGGCCAAGCAGAAGGTGCTCGATCTTGCCAAAGAGCTCACCGCTTATTGCGGGCGGCTCACCGTGGAGGTTGTGCCGTTCACGCACATCCAGACCGAAATCCGCGACAAATGCCCGGAGGAATACTTCACACTCATCATGCGCCGGTTTATGATGCGCATCGCGCAGGAGGTCGCCGACCGGAACGGCGCCAAGGCGCTCGTCACGGGCGAAAACCTCGGCCAGGTCGCCTCGCAGACGATGGAGGCGCTCGGCTGCACCGAGGCCGTCACGCGTCTGCCCGTGCTGCGCCCGCTCATCGGCTTTGACAAGGAAGAGATCGTCCGTCTCTCCCGCAAAATCGGCACGTTTGAGCTCTCCACGCTCCCCTACGAGGACTGCTGCACGGTGTTCACGCCGCGCCACCCCCGCACGCGGCCCCGCATCGACGCCGTGGAGGAAGCGGAATCGGTGCTCGATATCGAAGGGCTCGTCGCCGAGGCGATGGCCGGCATCGAGCGTGTGCGATTTGACCCCTGATTTTCTGATTTAAGGAGGCGTCCTATGAACGCCGAAATTCTCTCCGTCGGAACGGAGCTTCTGCTCGGCGGTACGGTCAACACCGACGCGCGGGACATTTCTCTCGCGCTGGCGGAGCTGGGCGTGAACGTCTACTGGCACACCGTCGTCGGCGACAATCCCGCCCGGCTCACCGAGTGCATTTACCGCGCGCGAAACCGCGCCGATCTCATCATCACGACCGGCGGTCTCGGCCCCACGTGCGACGATCTCACCAAGCAAACGCTCGCGCGCGCCTTTGACCGGAAGCTCTATCTCAATGAAGATGCGCTCGCGGACATCCGCGAATATTTCGCCGAGCGCGGCCGGAGCTTTACCGACAACAACCTCCAGCAGGCCTATCTCCCCGAGGGGAGCATCATGCTGCCGAACGACTGCGGCACCGCCCCGGGATGCATCATTGAGGACGGGCCCATCCGCGTCGTGATGCTGCCCGGCCCGCCGAGAGAGTGCGTCACGATGCTCCGGAATTACGTTATGCCGTATCTCCAAAAGCTCTCCGGCGCGGTGATCCGATCGCATATGATCCGCTTTTTCGGCATCGGCGAGAGCGCCATGGAAACGCGCCTGCGCCCCTTTATGGACGGGGCAAACCCCACCGTCGCGCCATATTCGCGCGAGGGTGAATGCTGGGTACGCGTCACCGCCAAAGGCGCGGACGAAGCGGAGTGCGAAGCGCTCATGGAGCCGGTAATCGAGGACATCTGCGATAAGATGGGCGATCTTGTGTACGGCATCGACTGCGCTTCGCTCGAAGAGCGTGTATTGCAGCTTTTGCAGGAGAAAAACACCTCGCTCGCCGTGGCGGAGAGCTGCACAGGCGGCCTGCTCGCGCAGCGCATCACCGATATCCCCGGCGCGAGCGCGCACTTCCTCGGCGGCGTCGTGACGTATACCGAGGACGCCAAGGTGCGTCTGCTCGACATGGACGAAGACCTTATCGCCGAAAACGGCGTCGTGAGCATGCCGGTCGCAGCAAAAATGGCCAAGCGCGTGCGCAAGGCGCTCGGCAGCGACATTGGCATCGGCATCACCGGCTGGGCAGGGCCCGATGGGGACGACGTAGGGCTTGTATTCGTAGCGCTCGCCGCGAGGAGCGGCTGCTTCGTCCGCCGTCTGCAATGCGGCCACGCGCCGCGCCCTCGCATCCGGCTCATCGCAGCCAGCAACGCTTTGGATATGATCCGGCGCTATCTCACCGGATTGGATGTATAAATTTAAAAGGAGACAACAACAATGATGACCTACACCATGGATATCGCCGGCCTCAAGCGCGATCTGCCGCTCTGCCCGGTGAGCGATGATCTCTACATCGGCGCTTTCGTCATGTTCGGCGATGTGGAGATGACCATCCACGCCGCCAAGGAGCTTTTGAAGCGCGCCCCGGAGTTTGACTACATCATCGCGCCCGAAGCCAAGGCGATCCCTCTCGCGTACGAAATGTCCCGCCAGTGCGGCATTCCCTACCTTCTCGCCCGCAAGAAGGCCAAGGCGTACATGACCGGCATTTTTGAAGTGCACGTCCACTCCATCTCGACCGCCGGCACGCAGACCCTCATTATCGACACCGCGGACGCCGAGCGCATGAAGGGCAAGCGCATTCTCATCGTGGACGACGTGATCTCCACCGGCGAGAGCCTGCGCGCCATGGAAGCGCTCGTGGAAAAGGCCGGCGGCAACATCGTCGGCAAAATGGCGGTGCTCGCCGAGGGCGGCGCGATCGAGCGGCACGACATCACGGTGCTCGCCCCCCTGCCCCTCTTCAATCCGGACGGGACGCTCAAGAACTGAGAAAAGCAACAACGGGAGCTGTAGAAACAGCTCCCGTTTCCCGCGAATCCACTTGCCTCCCCTCGTCAGAGGAGGTGGCTCGGCGCTTCGCGCCGAGACGGAGGGGTTTTACCCTTTCTCCCGCATCCGCAAAAAGAAATTCCGCAGCAGCGCGGCGCATTCGTCCTTTAATATTCCGCCGTACACGCGCGGCTGAAACCCGTAATTTTCAAAAAACAGGTCGATCACGCTGCCGCACGAGCCGCTTTTTGCCTCCCGCGCGCCATACACCACCGTCGGGATACGCGCGTTTAAAATCGCCCCGGCACACATGGGGCATGGCTCCAGCGTTACATACAGCGTGCATCCGTCCAGCCGCCACGTGCCGAGCGCGCGGCAGGCCTCGCGGATCGCCTCGATCTCGGCGTGGGCGGTCGCGTCCGCGCCCTCCTCGCGCCGGTTTCTCCCCCGTCCGATCACGTTCCCCGCGCCGTCGGTGATAACACAGCCGACCGGTATTTCCCCCGCGGCAGCGGCCTCGCGCGCAAGCGCGAGTGCGGCGGCCATATTCTTTTCCTGTGCGGAGGTTCCCATGATTTCTGTTATACTCATCGGCATTTCCCTTTCCATGGATGCATTTGCGGTATCCGTCACGAACGGCCTCGCCATGCGCCCGTTCAAAACGAGCTACGCGCTCTGGCACGGGCTGTATTTCGGCGCGTTCCAGTTTCTCATGCCGCTCGCGGGCTACATTCTCGGCAGCACGGTGTCCGGCTATGTCACGGCCATCGGCCCGTATGTGAGCTTTGCGCTGCTCGCGTTCATCGGCGGTAAAATGATCCTCGAGGCCGTGCGCGGCGGCGAGGAAGGCTCCGGCGGCATGGCTGTGCTCTCCCACAAGCGGCTGCTCGCGCTCGCCGTGGCAACGAGCATCGACGCTCTCGCCGTCGGCGTGAGCTTTGCGTTCTCGCCTCCGGGCCCCGGCGTGGTGCTCTCGTGCGCCGTCATCGGCTGCACAACGTTCCTCATCGCCTTCGGCGGTGCCATGGCCGCGAGCCGCATCCCCGGCATCCACCCGAAAAAAGCGGAGATCGCCGGCGGCATCGTCCTTGTCGGCATTGGCGTCAAGCTTCTGCTCGAAGGTCTTCTCAAATAAGATTATATCCTGTTTTCCCGCGTTGGTAAAGAGAAAAGCGCCGGTTCGTTCCATCATCGAACGACCGGCGCTTTTTCGGCTTTATGAGAGCAGAAAACCCCTCAGCCTCGCAGGCTCGGCAGCTCCCCTAACGAGGGGAGCCAGGACGGTTTGCGGAACACGGTCTCGCCTCCCCTAACAGGGGAGGTGGCGGCAGAGCCGTCGGAGGGGTTTCCGCGCCGTCTCACGCAATCATCCATTTACTTTGTGCGCTCTTCCACCGCCAGTTGACGATCCCGGCCACCCACGCGCGCGGGAGCACGCCGCCGAGCGCGGAGAGCGTCCGGTTGAGTACGTCCGGGATATAAATCGCCTTTCCGGCAAGCGCGCGGTCAAGCGTTTTGCGCGCGACGACTTCCAGCGGATTTGTTGTCACCGCGCCCCAGAACCCCTGCGCGGATGGCTGCGGCGGTCTTTTCCGTCGTCACCATCCCGGCGGGGCAGAGCGCGAGGACGTTCACGCCCTCGCCGCGCATCTCCTGCCGGAGTGCCGTGGCAAAGTCCAGCAGAAAGCGCTTCGAGGCGGCATACGTTGCCTTGAGCGGCATCGGAAAGAGCGAGGCGAGACTCGAAACGAATACCGCCGTGAACGGCTTCCCTTCGCGCCGCCGCTCAAGCACCGCATGGGTAATCCGAAGCGTCCCTGCATCGTTGAGACTAACGATCCTGCACACCGCCTCCCGCTCACGGGAGAGGAATGCGCCCTCGTAATCGAGCCCCGCGGGCGGGGTCTTCTCTGTGCAAAGGTACACAAACGTCTCCGCCGGTATCTCCGGCGATACGCCGCCGCACTTGCGGACTTTCCAGATAAGGTCGACGAGCCCGCCCGCGTCCTTGTTGCCGATGTCGGTGTGCACAAGCCCCGGATCAACGGCGTAGCCCCGCACGCCCCAGCGCGCGAAATTGTCGTTCAGCCCCCGCGCGATCAGCAGATCGCAGAGCTTTGACTGCTTATACGCCGTCAAGGGGTTATACCGCCGCGAGAGCATCACGTCGTCCCAATGGACATCCATGCGCCGGTGGGATTCGCTGCTCGTGAAGATAACGCGCCCATTCGCTTTCCGCAGCTGCGGCAGCAGCCGGTGCGTCAGCAGAAATCCGGCCAGCACGTTGAGCGCAAACTGCTGCTCGTAGCCATCCTCGGTCGTCATGTAGCAGCCGCGGGCGCACCCGGCGTTGTTGATGAGTGCGAACAGCTCCCCGCCGCAGCGCTGGTCCATGTACGCTGTCAGCTCCGCTGCGAGACGGTTCACCTCGCGCTGCTGCATCAGGTCGGCGGTAAAGTACTTAGTTTCCACGCCGTTAGCAGCAGCGCGGACGGCGTTTTCTGCCGCGGCGCACCGCTCGGTGTTACGCCCGACGCCGAGCACGCGAAAGCCCTTTTTCGCAAGCTTTTTGGCCGTCTCCAGCCCGATGCCGGAGGTAGCGCCGGTGATAACAACGGTTTTCATCTCTTACACCCCGGCGGCGGACCAGCCCCAGACGTGCACCTTGTTAGTGAACCAGCCCCAGACGTGCCAGAACTCGATGCTGCCCGCGGCAAACGCCGAGACGACAAACCCGATCACGAGCGCCACAACGAACACGATCAGCGCAGCGCGGGCGGCGCGGCGCATTCTCCGCGCGCAGGGCGCGGCAAACTGCGGCTGCATGGGAAGCGCCGGGAGCGTCGCTTTTCCTTCCGCATCGGCAACGGCGTTCGCCTGAAAGCGGCAGAACGCGCGCACGCTCTGGCGGACGAACGCGGTGTACCACGCGCAGCCGATGCCGGTGAGCACCGTGAGCGCGAGCGAGGCAACGCCGAGAAGGAGCGCGGAGCCATACGGCATTGCGGGGATCACGCCGTAGAGCGAAGTCTTCGTAATGAGGCTCACGCCGATCGCCGCAAAGCCGATCGCCGCGGCGGCGAGCACGATTGCGAACGCCGCGAGGGCGATGAAGCCGAGCACCGTTACGATATCCAAAAACACGAGTCCCGTCACGACGGCGGCTTTCTTGCCGCCTTTTCCCGCCGGAGCACTCTCGACCGTGAACTGCGCGGCGAGCTTTGCCGGGTCGCCGAGCTTCGCGGCGATCTCCTCTTCAGAATAGCCGTCCGCCAGCTTAAAGGCGAAATGCTGTTCGTATTCCTCTTCAATGTCGGCCGCGTCGGCCACGCCGCGCGCCTTGAGCTCCTTCGCGAGCTTTTCCATAAATTCGTTCTTCGTCATTTCGATTCATCCTCCTCCAAAAGATTTCGGATCGCGGCGGCAAAGGTGAGATATTCCGCGCGGTCGGCTTCATAGGTCTCGCGCCCCAGCTTGGTGAGCGTATAGTACTTTCGCGGTGGGCCGCCGCTTTCCTCCTGCAGGTATGTTGTGAGCATTCCGTCCGCCTTGAGCTTGCGGAGAATGGGGTACACCGTGCCGTCCGCGATATCGATGTGCCCGGCAAGGTACTCCGAGATCTCGTAGCCGTAGCAGTCGCGCTTTTTCAGAAGCGACAGGACGCAAAGCTCCAGCACGCCTTTCTTATACTGCGTGTTCATGGAAGTCTCCTTTCGTTTCGGTCTTGACACTACTGTATTATATTCAGTAGTTTAATTTTGTCAATAGCGAATTTGAAAAATTGCGAAAAAAATCCCCGTCCGTTCGGACAGGGAAATTTTGTATCTATGGGGTTTTATGTTTTGAGGGAGAGCGCCTTGTATTCACGCACGGTGTGCATAACGTCGGTCTCCACGGGAATGCGCTCGATGCTCGAAGCGCCGTAAAAACCCGCGAGTTTGGGGACGTACTTGTGCACGTAAGCATAGTCCTCCGGTTCGGCGATCGGCCCGCCGTGGCAGAGGATGATGGTGTCCGGGTTTTCGCGGTGGATGGCATCGCACCACTCGGTGAGCATTTCCACGCACCGGTCGAGCGGCGGCGCGACCTTCGCAGCCGTCAGTCCCTTCATGGTAAGTCCCGCGTGGCAGACGATCACGTCCGCGCCGATCTGCGCCATTTCGATGCACTGTTCCAGATTGTAGGCATATGGCGATGTCACCATATCGTTTTCGCGCGCCATGCGCAGAAACTCCAGTTCCATCTCCACGCCGATGCCCTTGGCGTTGAGATACGCGACGACGGCGTCGCCCTCCATCTGATCCATGCCGCCCATGCCGGGCACATTCTGCACGCCGGAATAGCCCGCCTCCCGGAGTTCCGGGAGAAAGCGCTTCATATCGCGGAACGGGTCCTGCACGAATACGCCGCAGAATACCGGCACATCCGCGCACACCGGCATGACTTCGCGCGCCATGCGCAGCACGAGGCCGTTTGCATCGCCGAACGCAAAGCGCCCGCCCATGGAACTGCGCCCCGCCATGCGGTATTTGCCCGTGCCGTATACGATGACAACGTCCGTGCCGCCGTCGCGCTCGGCTCTGGCCGTGAGCCCGGTGCCCGCGCCCGTGCCGACGATGGGCGTGCCGCTTTCGTATAGTGCGCGGAGACGGGACAAAACTTCCTTTCTGCTCTCGTATGCCATTATGCTTCCTCCCTGCCCGTGATCAGCGCATGCAGCTTCTTCGCTGCGAGAATGCCGAAAGCATGGTCGTTGATGTGCATGTCGTATTCTTCCACCGTGACAAGCGGATTGGTAAGCGTATGCAGAAAGCTGTCGTGGAACGCCCGATCCGCCTCCGGCAGCCAAAACGGCCCATCCTCGATATCCAGCTTGGAGTAGCCTTTATTGGGGAACACAAATACGCACGGCGCAACGCATCCGTTGAGCTTTTCGCCGATGGCCTCGCCCATGCGGCGGTTTTCGTCCTCGTTCGTGCGCATGAGGCAGCTGCGCCCCTCGCCATAGACGATATGGTCGGCATACTTGGCGGGGATCGATTCGCGGTTGCCGTAATTCACCTGATCGAGCGCGCCGGGCGCAACGACCTGCGGCACGCCGCATTGCGCCGCGGCGGAGAGCCGCTCCGGCCCGCCCTTGCACACCGAGCCGTCGCACATATTGTCCGCCCATTCGGTTGTTGTGAGATCGAGCACGCCGTCGATCTTTCCGGCGCGGATGAGCTTCTCCATCGTCCGTCCGCCGCCGCCGTTGGCGTGGAACACGAGCACCTCATAGCCGTGCTCTTCCAGCCACTCCTTCGCCGCGGTGACGCCCTCGGTCGTGTTGCCATACATCGTTGCGGCAACGCAAGGCTTGTGCGAATCCGTGTCGTGCTCGCTCATCGCCTGCACCGCGCCGACGACTGCGCCCGCCGCAATGCGGAAAACGCTGCGCGAAATGCGGTTCACACCGGAGATATCCACAATGGAGTTCATGACAAGAATATCGTTTCCTTCGACGTATGCGCCGATCTTCGCGCTCGTCGCGATCGTGGAGACCATGACCTTGGGAAAGCCCAAGGGGAGCGTTTTCATCGCTTCCAGCCCCATGATCGTGCCCGCACCGCCGCCGAGGGCGATCAGGCCGTCCATCTGTCCGGCGTCATAGAGGTCTTTCAGCACCAGCTTGAGGGACTTGATCATGATCTCCACGCCGCCGAGCCGGTCGGCGGCATAGAGGTCGTCTTTCGTGTAGCCGCCGCGCGCGGCGACCGTGATGTTGTCGATCGTCGGGGGAAACGGCGGCTCGTGCGGAAGACTTGCAATATCCACGGTAATGATCTCGCCGTCAAACTGCCGCTCCATGCATTCCTTGAGGAATTTATATTCGTTTCCTTTGGTATCGAACGTACCGAACGCTACAATATGCTTCATGCCATCCGCCTCATTTCTCCGCTCCGGCTTCCTTGAAGCCCTGAATGGTTTTCCGGATCGCCTTTTCCACGGGGATGCGCTCCACCGCCGAGCCGCCGACAAAGCCGTCCAGCTCCGGCACGGCGTCAAACGCCGCCTGCACCGCGGCGGGGCCGTTCAGCGCGCCGCCGTGCGCCAGGACAAGGACATTCGGGGCAAGCCGCTTCGCCTCCTGCGCCACAGCGCGGAAGAGCGCAATGTTCTCCTCCAGCGACGGCATCGGCACGCCGTCCTCCTCGCCGACGGTGATGCCCGCCGTCGCGACGATCGCGTCCGCGCCCGCATCGAGAAACGGCTGCACCTGCTCGGCGCTGTGCACGATGGGGGCGGTGAAAAAGCCCCTATCGTGCGCTTTGTGGATGAGCTCATATTCCATCGAAAGCCCCATCATGCCCGCTTCCAGATTTTTCGCCATAGCCGGCTTCATCATGCCGAGCGTCGGGCTGTTCTGGATACCGGCCACACCGAGCTTTTGCAGCCGTTCGAGAATGAGGTCGACGTTTTTAAACGGATCCTGCGCGAACACGCCCGCAACGACCGGCGCGCTCTGGAGCACCGGCAAACATTCGCACACCATCTCTTCGGTGACGTCGTTGGCGTTGCCGAAGGAGAACTTGGCAAGCAGCGTGCTCCGGCCGGACATACGGAACCGTCCGGCGTTATGGAGAAAGATGAGATCCGCGCCGCCCTTTTCCGCGCACTTGGCGGTAAGGCCCACGCCGGCGCTGACGCCGACGACCGGACGCCCCGCATGAACTTCCGCGCGGAGTTTTTCCACAATTGCTTCTCTTGTCACTCTACTTCTCTCCTTTACATTCTGTTGAGCCGCAGCGCTTTATACTGCCCGACCGTTTTTTTCACCTGCTCCTCCACTGGGATGCGCTCGATGCTCGAAGCGCCGTAAAACCCGTGGAGGAACGGGCATTGCCGCATGAGCTGCGCGAGATCGGCCGGGTCTACGATCGGCCCGCCGTGGGCAAGGATGAGCGCGTCGGGCTTCACCGCCGCGGCAATACCGGCGAGCTGCCGGATCTTCTCTGCGCATTCGTCGAGCGGCGTGACCGCCATGGTCTTGTCCTGCGCTTTGCCGGTCAGCCCCATATGCAGCACGAACACGTCCGCGCCCGCTCTCGCCATTTTTTCGATGTGCTGCGGCTGCGAGCAGTAGGGCGTTGTGAGAAAACCGAGCCGGTTCGCCATGCGGATGAAATCAACCTCCACATCGAATCCCGCGCCGACGGCGTCGAGCTGCCGGACGACCTCCTCGCCTTCCATAATCGCCTGTCCGCCCATGCCGGGGATGTTCTGCACGCCCGCACAGCCGCGCTTCGCAAGCTCGGCGAGCAGCCGTTCCTTGTTGCAGAACGGGTCCTGCACGAACACGCCGCCGAGAACCGGCGTATCTCCCGCGACCGGGATGAGTTCATCCATCATGTGCAGTACGGCGGCGTTGGCGTCAGCGGCGGCGAAGCGCCCTTCCAGCGAGCTGCGCCCCGCCATGCGGAAGCTTCCGGTGGCGTAGGCAATGATGAGATCGGCGTCTCCCTCGGCTTCCGCCTTCGCAGTCAGCCCCGTTCCGGCGCCCGTCCCGATGATCGGAACGCCCGCAGCCGCTTTCTGGTGGAGGCGGGCGAGTATGGCCTTTTTATCCGGCATAGTCCGCTCCTCTCATTCGGCGGCGACGCCGTCGTCAAAGTCCACCTTATAGCCCTCGGTGAACTTGTCTTTCATGTAAGCGCGTATCGAGTCGTGATAGGCATCCGTGCAGAACGCGCGAAAACCGTCCATATCCCGGCAGATAACGAGTTCCATGAGATCAAAGGACGAGCCCGCGCCGACAAAATCTATTCCCGTCTCCACATCGTACACCGATGGGATATGATCCTTCATTGTCATAAGTTTGGCGGCAATTTCCCCCGCCTGCGATTTGTCTTTGAGCTTATAGAGGTAAATGTGTTTTATCATTGGGTGATCCTCATAGTCCGGTGGGAAAAGAAACCGGTAGAATTTACCGGTTTCTTTTCGCGCAGTACGGTATTCAGTCCTCGTCGGAGCAGCCGGGGAGCATGGTGGGCTTCATGGCGATGAACAGCACGAGGCCGACGATGCAGATGGCGAGCTGGAACCACATGGCGTTGCGGAAGCCTTCCAGGCTGAAAGTGTTCGGGATGAAGAGACCCCAGATGGTGGAGACAAGCGCGTTGCCCACCAGCCAGGAGATGAAGTTGGAAGCGCCCATGAAGCCGCCGATGTACTTTACGCTGCACATATCACGCATAAGGGAGTACACGGTCGTGGTAGACGTATAGAACACGAAGCCCATGAGAATGAAGATGACGAACATCGCCGGGGCGGTGAGCTGGTTGATGAAGATCGCCATGACCGCGACGAGCACGACCGTGATGGCGTAGGAGCCGACGACGAGCGGCTTCGGCGCAACCTTCTTGCAGATCACGGCGACGGTGATGCCGCCGACGCAGGAAGCAAGGTTGCCGCAGAGAATGACGGTGGAGGAGAGCGTCGGATCGAGACCGAGGCCCTGCGTGAGGAACGTGCCGCCCCAGGCGGAGAAGATCATCGGAACGGTCATGCCGACGAGCGCGCCGGCAGAGCAGAACATCCAGAAGCCCTTGGTCTTGATGAGCTTGCCGATGGCGGTGAACATGCCGTTGGGCTCCTTGTTGAGCGTTTCCTTCTTGTCCACAACGAACACAAACGCGCCCGCGGCGACGAGGATGGAAATGAGAGCGATGATACCGAACGTGTTCTTCCAGCCGACGGAGCCGATCATGAGCACGAGCGGCGTCGTGGCGAGCAGGCCGCCGATCTTGCCGAAGGTCATCATCAGGCTGTTGGCGCGGCGGTAGCCTCCGGCGGTGTTCCAGGCCGCAATGTGGCGGCTGCAAACGTTAAAGACGAAGGAGATGCCGATGGTGAGAATGACGCGTCCGATCACGATACCGGCGAGACTGCCGGAGTAGGCGACCAGAAGGCAGCCGACCGCCGCCGCGATATACGAGAAGCCGAGCAGCTTCTTGGCGCTCCACCGGTCGCAGACGATACCGGCGGGAAGCTGCACGATCGCATTCGTCCAGGTGTAGGCCGCAATGTAGAGCGAGACCTGCGCCGCCGTCAGCCCGAGATCGGTCTGGAGCAGCGAGGCGGTCATGCTGGTGGCATAGCTGTGGAAGTTCTTCAGCGCGTAGGCAAGGAACATGACTACGTACATCATCACCGGCCCGGTTATGCCGAGTTTGTTTTTCTTTTCCATGAATAAGCCCTCCCATTTCAGTATATATGACGAAAATCGATGCACGAAAATCGTCCGCTGTGGGTATTCTACCGTACAGCGGACGAAAAGAAAAATATGCATTTCGAATTGGGCTATAGCTTCAAAATATAGAACCCTATAAGCGCCGTTTATACAGCTAAAAAGAAATGATATTAGGCGAACGGCGCGGAATGTATTATAATCCGTGTTGAAGAATCGGGCTCTTATACCTTGATGGTATGTTTCAGATATTCGATCATCTCGCGCACGTTCGGATTGGCCGCCGAGGACTTCCGGCAGAGGATGCCGAACGTGGAGCTCATGCGCGGCACGAGCGGGATGTACCGCACGGAATCGCTCTCTGCGGTGTCGCTTCCGTACGCAAACCCCGCGGCATAGCCCATTTTGACGTATTTGCGCAGCGTGGTGAAAAGCCCGGCGTAGAGAATGATGTTCGGCTCGATGCCGAGCTTGTGAAACCGGTTGGACAGCAGCATATTCTGGTAATAGTTGTCCTTCATCATCACGAGCGGTTGATTTCCGATCCGGCAGACGTCCACCTGTTCGAGCGCCGCGAGCGGCGAATCCTTGTTCACGCACAGCTTCAGGGATACCTCGCCGAGCGGGATCGTCTCCAGTTCCTCCGAGGTTTCCAGATTTGCGTCGTCAATGATCGTTAAAACGAAGTCCCGGCGGCCGCGGCCGAGCTTTGCGACGGCCTCCGCCTGCGCGTCCTCATAAAGCTTGATGCGCAGCTCCGGGTGGCTTTCGCGAAACGCCATAACGCTGCGCGATACCTCAAGACTTCCCACCGGCGGGATGCTCAGATGGATCTCGTTTTTGGCGCTGCGGCGGCGGATCTCGGTGCCGAACTCGTCCACACTGTTGAGGATCTTTTCCGCCCGCTCCTGGAAAAACTTGCCGTCCTCCGTCAGAATGAGACGGTTGTTATCGCGGATAAACAGCTGAAGATTGTATTCCTCCTCCAGCTTCTTGATGGCATTGCTTACCGACGGCTGGGAAATAAACAGATTCTCCGCCGCCTTCACCGTGCTGCCGAATTTGCACACCGCCTGAAAATAACGCAGCTGCGTAATATTCAATGCTATCGCTCCTTCCCGCGTATTCCTATATACTTTACCACAGAGTCCGAAATTTGCAACATCATAAAACAGAGAGGGGTTTTTTCATGTTGGCTCTTATCGGCGTGCTGGGGATCGGTCTGTTCATCTATCTGCTCGCGCGCGGCAGACATTCGATGATCGTGGCGTTCATCGTCCCCATTCTGCTCATCCCCATTGCCTGCGGTCTGTACACCGGCAATTTCTCGCTCAAGGACATGAGCGCATGCATCACCGGCGGCATACAGAACACCGCATCGCTCGGCATCATGGCGGCATTCGCCGTACTGTATTTCACGATGATGAACGATCTCGGCGTGTTCGACGTGATCGTCAACTTCATCACGCGGCGCATCGGGAACCACATTTATCCCGTGCTGGTCGCCACATTCTTCGTCTCCATCGCCTCGCACCTGGATGGGCAGGCGCCCTCCACCATTCTCGTCACCATCCCAGCGATGTACCCGTTTTTCAAGAAGCTGAAGATTCGGCCGCAAATTCTCGCATACATTCTCTCCCTCGCCGTTGGTATCTGGAACTTCCTGCCGTGGGGCGCGGTGAATCTCACGAACTCCGTCGTCATGGGGCTGGATGTGCTGGACATCTGGAATCTTCTCTGCCCGTCGATGTTCATCATGTCCGGGTGCGTTCTCGTTTCGCTCTTCTTCACCGCCAAGCGCGAGGAGAAGCGCATCGCCGCCGGGCTGAACGACGGTGTAGAGTATAAGTCCATGTTCGGCGACGAGCACGCCGAGCTCTCGCCGGAGGCGAAAAAGCTTCTGCCGTTCAATACGCTGCTCACCGTAGCGCTCATCGCGTTCCTCTTTTTCAACGTTGTCAACACCGTGGTCGTGTTCATGGCGGGCTATACGATCGCCGTCATGGTAAACTACCGCACGCAGAAAGCGCAGATGAAGCACTTCGGCGCGAACGCCTCCACCGCGCTCATGATCTGCCTTGCGATGATCCTCGGCGGCGTGTTCGGAAACGTCCTTTCGAATTCCGGCGTGCTCACCGCGATGATCGAGGCGATCGTCTCCGTGTTCCCCGAGAGCTGGAGCCCGTGGCTGCTGCCGATCTTCGGCGTGCTGAGCTTCCCGCTCGGCTGGCTGCTGGCGCTCACGGCGTACCACTTCGGCGTTGTGCCGGTCATCCACGGCGTGGCGGCGAACTTCGGGTATACGGCGCTGCAATCCGTCGCAGCGCTCGCGCCCGGCTACAGCATGACGTATATGGCCTGCCCGATGATGCCGAGCACCTATCTTCTGCTGGGCGTTTTGAACATCGATCTCAAGGAGCACCTGCGCTATTCCCTGCCGCGCCTGTTCCTCTTCTCGCTGCTCTTCCTTGCGATCAACATCGCCCTCGGCGCCGTGCCGATCGTATAATGGCTTTCATTGTAAATTGTAAGTGCGCTCCCGGCTGGGAGCGCACTTTTTCTTATATTCAATGGATTTCGCACCTTTTCGGGCAGAAATGGCGCGCTTATTTCCCGTAGCTTTTCCACTCTTCCAGAAATTCGCGGTACTCGTCCTCCGTCCAGTAAAACGTAAGGGCGTCCTCCGTAAAATTCTCCGGTTCCGCGCGCATAAAGCTTTTCCCGGTATCAAAGCCGAAGCGGTGCAGGACGGTTTCGGCAAACGCCCGGTAAAACATACCGATACCGGTGATGACGTTCCCGTCCGTAACCACGCCTTTGTGGACAAAGTTTTCCTTTTCCACAAACGGGAAAAAGTCGGCCATCTGCATAAAAAACCCCGCCGTAAATCTCTTCCCTTCCAGCAGGCCCGCCTTGCAAAGCAGCAGCGGCGCCGAAGAAATGGCGGCAAACACGGTGTTCGTACCGATGCCCCGACGCAGAAAGGCGATCAGCGCCTCGTCATATAG
>CAVIVK010000118.1:0-3895 GCA_963645975.1 Bifidobacteriaceae bacterium
CAACGCCTACTGCGTGCGCCAGTACCGCTATCCCATCGGCGAGCACCTGCTCGAAGCGCCCGCCGGTAAGCTCGAGCGCGGGGAAGACCTGCTCGTGTGCGCCGCGCGCGAGCTTGGCGAGGAGACCGGCTTCACCGCCGGACGCATCGTGCCGCTCGGTGCATACCACTCGTCCCCCGGCTTTTCGAGCGAGCGGCTGTATCTTTATCTTGCGCTCGATCTCTCCCGCGGCGAGGCGCATCCCGACGAGGGCGAATTCCTCGATCTCGTAAAGCTCCCGTTCTCGGACCTGCTCGCCATGGTGAAGCGCGGCGAGATCTCCGACGGCAAAACCGCCATCGCGGTACTGCAGGCGGAGCACATCCTCGCCGGGGAGTAAGGCTTGCGTTTTTCCCTGCGCTATGGTAAAATCGCTATGTATCTATGGGCACAGGCAGACAGAAGCCCTGGATGCGCATCAGGAGGAGTCAACACTTGGAAAGATATAGAATCAGAGGCGGCAACCGGCTGCACGGCGAAGTGGAGATCAGCGGCGCGAAGAACGCGGCGGTAGCCATCATCCCGGCGGCGCTCATGGTAAACGGCAAATGCCGCATCGAAAACCTTCCCCAGATCAGCGACACCGAGGCGCTGCTGCTCATTCTCGAATCGCTCGGCGCGAAGGTCGAGATGATCGACCGCTCCACCGTGGAGATTGACGCTTCAAACGCCACCTGGATGGGCGCAGACTATGACCGTATGCGCAAGATCCGCGCATCGTACTATTTTGTCGGCTCGATGCTCGGCCGGTTCGGCATTGCCCGCACAACGATGCCGGGCGGCTGCAATTTCGGCGTCCGGCCGATTGACCAGCACGTCAAGGGAATGAACGCCCTCGGCGCGGAGGTCGATATTTCCGATTTCATCACCGCGCACGTCCCCGGCGGACGGCTGCGCGGCGCAAGCGTATATCTCGATAAGGTCTCCGTCGGCGCAACGATGAACATCATGATCGCCGCCGTGCTCGCCGAAGGACGCACGGTCATCGAAAACGCAGCGCGTGAGCCGCACATCGTTGATCTTGCAAACTTCCTCAACTCCATGGGCGCGGACGTGCGCGGCGCCGGTACGGACACCATCAAGGTCAACGGCGTGGAGCAGCTCCACGGCGGAACCTACACCATCATCCCCGACCAGATCGAGGCCGGCACTTACATGGCCGCCACCGCCGCCGTCGGGGGAGAAGTCCTGATCAAAAACGTTATCCCCAAGCACCTCGACTGCATCACCGCAAAGCTGCGCGAAATGGGCGTCACGGTGGAGGAATACGGCGAATCCGTCCTCGTCCGCTCGACGGGGCGTCTGCGCCGTGCCAACGTAAAGACCCAGCCGTACCCCGGTTTCCCGACCGATATGCAGCCGCAGATCGGCGTGGCGCTTTCGGTGGCGGAAGGCACGAGCGTTATCACCGAGGGCGTTTGGGATCATCGGTACAAATACATCAACGAGCTGCGCAAAATGGGCGCGGCCGTGACCGTGGACGGCCGCGTGGCGGTCGTTGAGGGCGTGGAAACGCTGCGCGGCGCTTCCGTGGACGCCTGCGATCTTCGCGCGGGTGCGGCGATGGTCATCGCCGGCCTCTGCGCCAAGGGCGTCACGCTCGTGGAGGATATCCAGTTTATTGAGCGCGGCTACGAAAACTTCGTCGGCAAGCTGCGCCTTCTCGGCGCGGACATCCGCATCATCGACGAGCCAGACGGCACGGAGCGGGATACCGCCGCCGCAGGATGAATTTCGTCTCCTTCGCCAGCGGCTCGAGCGGCAACTGCTATCTTCTCACCGAGGGACGCACGGCGGTGCTGATCGACGCGGGCATCTCCCTGCGCCGCATCAAGACCGGCCTTGCGCGCCGCGCGCTCACGCCGGACGACCTGGCGGGCGTTCTCATCACGCACGAGCACACCGACCATACGGCGGGGCTCGCAATGCTGCTGAAGTATCATAAAAATGTGAAAGTCTACGCGCCGCAAACCGTTGCCCACGCGCTGGAGCGCGCGGCAGCAGGGCTGGAGGGGCGCATCGTTCCGATCCCGGTCGGGGAGAGCGTCGCGCTGAAGAATTTCACGCTCACCGCTTTTCCGACAATGCACGACACGCCCGAGAGCGTAGGATATGTATTGGCGGGGAAGAACGCCCGCTTCGGCGTCTGCACCGACACCGGCTGCATGACGGCGGAAATGTTTGATGCGCTCGCCGGATGCGATGCGGCGGTGATCGAGGCAAACCACGATATCGACATGCTGCGCACCGGGCGCTACCCGGTCTATCTCAAGCGCCGCATTCTCTCGGAGCGCGGCCACCTCTCGAACGAGGACTGCGCAAAGTTCGCCTGTGCTCTGGCCAAAACCGGGGTGAAGACCTTCGTGCTCGGCCATCTGAGCCGGGAGAATAACCGCCCGCGTCTGGCCGAGACCGCCGTGCGCGAAGCACTCGACGGTGAGGGCTTTTCCGCGGTGACGCTGTGCGTCGCCCCGGCGGAGGGCGATTTGGAGCTGGAGGTAACGCCGTGCTGCGCGTCCAACTGATCTGCACCGGCAAGCTCAAGGAGAGCTTTTATGCCGCCGCGTGCGAGGAATACAATAAACGCCTGCAGCGCTACTGCGCGCTGGATATTATCGAGCTTCCGGAGACCGGCGATATAAAGCGTGACGGTGCGGCGATGCTCGCGCGCATCGGCTCCGGCGCCTTCGTTGTTGCGATGTGCATTGAAGGGAAGGGCTATTCCAGCGAGGAGCTTGCCTCGCTCATGGCGCAATGCGCCGTGCAGGGGAGAAGCCGTGTGTGCTTTCTCATCGGCGGTTCGGACGGACTTTCGGACGAGGTCAAGCGCGCCGCGGACATCCGCCTTTCCATGTCGCGCATGACGTTCCCGCACCATCTCGCGCGGGTCATGGTTTTGGAGCAGATTTACCGCGCCTTCAACATCAACGAGGGCGGGAAATATCATAAATAAACATGCGGGGCGACCCGCGGGGAGACATCATGGAAGAAACCGGAAAAGCATCGGCGGAGTGGGGGCGTCAGCTCCCCGGCGATCTTTACGAGCGCTGGCCCAAAGACGAAGCGGGTCAGCCGGAGCCGCCCGTTTATCTCTGCCATTGCAAGGGCATCGACATGGACGAGACAATGCTCGTCTCGCGGCTGGAGGCGTTTGGCATTCCGTGCCTGCGCCAGTACCCCAACGATGGGCAATTCGGCAAGCTGATCCTTGGCATCAGCGGTTCGGGCGTTGATATTTTCGTTCCCGCCTCGGTGTGGGAGGACGCCTGCGAGCTGATCCGGGAGAGCGACGATGAAACGGAGGAAGAACAATGACTTGGCGGGAAACTTATGAAAAATGGCTCAACAGCCCGGCGCTGAGCGAAGAGGAATGGAAAGAACTCGACGCCATCCGCGACAATCCCAAGGAGATCGAGGACCGCTTCTATGCGCCGCTCGTTTTCGGCACCGCCGGACTGCGCGGCATTATGGGTCTCGGCACGAACCGCATGAACATCCACGTCATCCGCCATGCGACGCAGGCGTTTGCCGAGCTGATCGTAGCCGAGGGCGCGGAGGCAATGAAGCGCGGTGTGTGCGTTTGCCACGACTGCCGCAACAACGGCGTGGCGTTCGCCCATGAGGCTGCCGCGATCATGGCCGCGAATGGCGTACATGTGCGCCTTTTCGAATCTCTGCGGCCGACGCCGGAGCTGAGCTTTGCCATCCGGCACTATGGCGCGGAGGCCGGCATCAACGTTACGGCCAGCCACAACCCCAAGGAATACAACGGCTATAAGGTCTACTGGTCGGACGGCGCGCAGCTTCCGCCCCAGCACGCTGCCGAGATCGCCCGTCGCATGGAAAATTCCGACAT
>CAVIVK010000119.1:0-967 GCA_963645975.1 Bifidobacteriaceae bacterium
CACCGTGGACGAGCTGGGACTGCGGAAAAAGCACGCGAAAAACGTGATGATCGTCGGCGGCGGACGGCTGGGCGAAGCGCTCGCAGAGCTTCTCTGCGAGGCGGGCGTGCGCGTCAAGCTCATTGAGCAAAACCCTGAGCGCTGCCGGGAACTCGCGGAGCGCCTGCCGGACGTTTCCGTTCTCTGCGCCGACGGTACGCGGCAGGACTTCCTCTTCAGCGAGAATATTTCGCAAATGGACGCTGTAGTGGCGCTCACGAATCTCGACGAGGAAAACGTCTTTATCTGCATGTATGCCCGGATGCAGGGCGTGCCGCAGGCAATCCCCAAGGTGAACCGGACAGAGTACGCTGCCGTGTGCCAGAACTGCGGAATCCGCGGCACCGTCAGCCCGAAGGATATCTGTGCGCAGGAAATCACGCGCTACGTCCGTGCCATGGAGAGCACGGACGCTGAGAGCGTTCTTTCTGTATACAGCCTGCTCGGCGGGCGCGTCGAGGCGCTCGAATTTCTTGTTACGGCGGATGTGCCGCACCTCGGTGAGAGCCTTGCCTCCGTTACACTCCAGCCGGGCATTCTGCTCGCGTGCATTTCGCGCGGGGCAAAGGTGCTGTTCCCCGGCGGCGGTGACAGCCTGCAAAAGGGCGATACGGTTATCGTGATCGCACCGCGTGAGCGGCACATTGCGGAACTGCGGCAGATCTTTGCCGAGCGCGGGTGAGCGGCTATGAATATTGCCATGATCTGCCGCATTCTCGGCCTGACGCTGGGAGTGGAAGCGGCATTTATGACGCCGCCGCTTTTGATCGCACTCGTGCGCGGCGAGCATAGCGCCGCCGTTGGCTTTGCCGCCGCGATGGCGGCGATTCTTGTGTGCGCGGCGCTGCTGCGGCGCGTGAAGGCCAGGCGGAGCGAATACTACGCCCGCGAGGGCTTTGTGACCGTAGGGCTTTCCTGGGTGCTGCTC
>CAVIVK010000119.1:977-2373 GCA_963645975.1 Bifidobacteriaceae bacterium
GCGGGGCGGTACCATCGTTTGTAGACGCTTTTTTTGAGACCGTTTCCGGTTTTACTACGACCGGCGCAAGCGTGATCGCCGATGTGGAGGCGCTGCCGGTGAGTCTTTTGTACTGGCGCAGCTTTACGGTTTGGCTCGGCGGTATGGGCGTGCTCGTGTTCGTGCTGGCCGTGAGCCCTATGGCGAACAGCGACGGCGGCGACGCGCTGCATCTTCTGCGAGCGGAATCGCCGGGCGTGAACGTCGGCAAGCTTGTGCCGCGGATGCGCCGCAGCACAACGATCCTCTATCTTATTTATATTGGCCTCACGGTGTTGATGTTTGTGCTGCTCATTTTCGATATGCCGTTTTTTGACGCGCTCACCACGGCGTTTGCCACGGCGGGCACGGGCGGCTTCTCGATAAAGAATGTTGGAATGAGCGCTTACAGCTCCTATTCACAGACGGTCATCACCGTTTTCATGATCCTCTTTTCCATAAACTTCACGCTGTACTATCTCGTTTTGATCGGGAAGCTTCGGCAGGCGTTGCGCAGCGAGGAGATGTGGGGATTCCTCGGCATCCTTGCTGCGGCCTCGCTCGCTGTCGCGGTGAACATCCTGCCGCTTTTCGACGGCTTCGGCGAAGCGTTCCACCACGCGATATTTACCGCCGCGTCCATGATGAGCACCGCGGGCTTCGCTATCTCGGATTTCAATCTCTGGCCATGGTTTTCCAAAACGGTGCTGCTGGTGCTGATGTTCGTTGGCGCATGCGCCGGGTCGACCGGCGGCGGTATCAAGATTGTGCGTATTATGATCGGCGCAAAGCTCGCCCGCCGGGGCGTGCAGCGCGCTATCCACCCGCAGCAGGTCAAATGCGTCCACATGGACGGCGAACCGCTCGATGAGGATACCTGCCATTCCGTTTCGGCCTTCCTGCTTGTATATGCGCTGCTCTTTGTGCTGCTCCTCCTGCTGCTCGCGCTGGATGGGCTGGATTTTGTTACAACATTCTCCGCTGCGGCAAGCTGCTTTAACAATGTAGGCCCCGGCCTGGAACTTGTCGGCCCCATGTCGAACTACACCTGCTTTTCTTCCTTTGGTAAGGCGCTTCTCTCGTTCGCCATGCTCTTCGGCCGTTTGGAGCTTTACCCGATGCTCCTTCTGTTCATCCCCGCCGCGTGGCGCAAATAACCGAAAACCGGCTGCCGTTTCGAACGAAACGACAGCCGGTTTTCGTATTCATGAGTGGGAACCATCCGCTGCGGCCTCACTCTCGCGGAGCGCGGCCTCGGTATACTCTTGCGTCTGCTGCGCGTAGTATTCGTCGGAAGCGGCGGTATAGATGGGCAGTACGTTTTTTGCCGGATCGACGGAGACGCTGCCGAGCTGTGTCGCGGCGCGCTCCTGCTCAG
>CAVIVK010000120.1:0-2341 GCA_963645975.1 Bifidobacteriaceae bacterium
TCTGCATACCGCGCGAGAGACGGCGGATGGGGCGTGTATCGTCAAGCGCGAACACCTCGCGCAGCTTTTCGTAGCGTTCGCTGTCAAACCGGGGATATAGTGCGCGCGTGAATTTCATCAAATCGCGCGTCGTGCTCGTGGAGGTGTAATATGGTTCGTCCGGGATGCAGAGCATCCGCGCCTTGACCGAGGGATTTTCAAATACCGGCTCCCCGTCGAGCAGCACCGAGCCCGCGTCCTGCCGCAGCACGCCCATCATGTGGCGGATGGCGGTTGTCTTGCCCGCGCCGTTCGGGCCGATGAGGCCGTAGACCGAGCCGGACGGCACCGAAAGGTTCAGCGCGTCGAGCGCTTTGAAGCCTTCGTAGATCTTTGTAACGTTTTTCAGTTCAATGCTCGCCATGGCCGCCGCCTCCGATCTTCTCTATAATCTCTTCAGCGCTCACGCCAAGCCAGCGAAGCTCCCGCACCGTTTCTTCCAGCCGCGCGAGAAGCTCCTCGCGCCGCGGGTCGCTCTGCGGGGAGAACTGGGCGCAAAAGCTGCCCTTGCCGGGGACGGAGACGATATACCCTTCGCTCTCCAGTTCGCGGTAGGCGCGCTGGATCGTGTTCGGATTGATGGCGAGCGATACCGCAAGCTCACGCACCGAGGGAAGCTTCTCCCCCGGCTGCATCGCACCGGTGACGACAAGCCGCCGCAGATCGTCCTTGACCTGCTCATAGATCGGGCGTCCGTCCCGGTAATTGATCGTGACCATGCCGCCACCTCCTTCCGTGTATCAACTGTATTATGGAAGTTAACACAGTTAATACAGTTTGTCAAGTCTTTTATAATAAAAAAGCTCCCTCTGACGAGGGAGCCTTATTCAGCAGGGAATCTTATCGAGTTCCCGCTCGCAGTCGGGCATCTTTTTCACCGCCGGTTCGCGGAAGAGCTTGCCGCGCATCGTCACCAGAGACACATGGCGCAGCGCCTCAAGATCGTCGAGCGGGTTTTGCGCCGTGACGATGAGATCAGCGCTCTTGCCGGGCGTGAGCGAGCCGGTAACGCCGTCGATCCCCGCGATCTTCGCGTTGCCGAGCGTTGCGGTGTGCAGCGCGAAGGCGTTCGATACACCGCAGAACGTGTGGAAATAGCGCACCTCGCGCCACATGTCGTAGTGCGTAATATACGGGCAGCCCGTGTCGGTGCCGAGACCGACGGGGATCCCGGCAGCCAGACACGCCTTGGCACACTCGATAATGCCTTCGAGCACAACTTCGCCGTTATACTGCTCCATTTCGGTCGCCTTGCTCACGCTGCGGTCAAAGCGCGCATACGGCACCGCGGCGGAGAGCGTCGCGACCTGCGCCGCGCCGCGCTCGCGGAAGAGACGCAGGATCTCCTCGTCCGGCTTCGCGCCGTGCTCGATCGTATCCACGCCGTTTTCGAGCGCCACGCGCACCCCCTCGGGGCTTTCGACGTGCGCCGCAACGGGCAGACCGAGCTTGTGCGCCTCGTCGCACGCCGCGCGGACGTATTCCGGCGGCATTTTCAGCTCGCCCGGCTCGCCCTTTTTCTTCGCATCCAGCACGCCGCCGGTGATCATGAGCTTGATGAGATCGGGCTTTCCCTGCGCGATCTTGCGCACGTCCTCCGCGGCTTCCGCGGCGCTCGTCGCCTCATAGGCGAGCGAGCCCGCCATATGCCCGCCGGGGACGGAAACGGCCATGTCCGCGGCAAGGATGCGCGGGCCGTCGCACTTGCCCGCAGCGATGCGGCCGCGCAGGCGCGTATCAATATCCGCAATGCCGCCGACGGTGCGGATCGTCGTAACGCCGCTCATAAGCTGCGTTTTGGCATAGCCCTTGCACATGGCGAGCGCGATGCGGCGCGTGAGCGCCATGGACGTCATGAACTTTACGAGCTTGCGGGGGTTGCCCTGCTTTTTGGGGCTGCCGCTTGCAGGCAGATGGACGTGCAGGTTGATAAGCCCCGGCATGAGATATCCGCCCTTGAGGTCGACGATCTCAAAGCCGGTAAGGTCGGTGCCCTCCGGGACAATATCGAGGATCTTTTCCCCGTCCGTGCGCAGCACCATGCCGTGCTGCGGCTGCATATCCGCGCTGCCGTCGAGCAGCACGCCGTTCGTGTAAGCATATTTCATCGGTTCCACCTCGTTGTCTTTATAAAGAATATAATACGCCATTTTTCTGAAATCGCAACAACAACGAAATATATCTTTTAGGGAATAAATTCTCTCCCTCCGTCAAAACCTGCGGTTTTGCCACCCCCGCCCCCCCTCTCCGTCGCCTACGGCGACACCTCTCCCCGCCGGGGAGAGTCTGCCCTCGTCAGAGG
>CAVIVK010000121.1:0-2441 GCA_963645975.1 Bifidobacteriaceae bacterium
GACACCGGGCATGACTGCACGCTCTCTCTCGAATAAGCTACAAAAAACGACCCGCCGCACGATTTCGTGCGGCGGGTCTTGTGCTGTATACGAAAAGGAAAACCCCTCAGGCACGGCGCTATGTGCCGTGCCAGCTCCCCTATTAGGGGAGCCAAGCCGGATTATCGCGGATTTACTTGCCTCCCCTAAAAGGGGAGGTGGCGAAACCGGAGGTTTTGACGGAGGGGTTTGGGCTCTCTTTGAGGGAGCAGTCAGCGGCATAGCCGCTGACTGGGAGAGTCATATCCTTACCCGGAACGTGATGGTATCGCCGCTCACGCTGGCCTCGATCGTGCCGCCGTGCGCCTCGGCGGTGGCGCGCGCGATCGAAAGGCCGATGCCTGTGCCGCCGATGCGCGTCGAGTGCGACTCATCCGCGCGGTAAAACCGGTCAAAGAGCCGTGTTACGTCGATGCTCTCCGCACCCTCGCAGGTATTGGAAACGGTGATCTCGTTCTTCCGCCCGGCGCGCCGCGCCGAAAGGGAGATGCTGCCGCCCTCGGGCGTGTACTTGTTGGCGTTATCCAGCAAAATGGATACCATCTGCTGCACCGCGGCGCGGTCGCCCGTCATGGTGAGACCGTCCTCAATATTCTGCGTATAGCTCCGGCCGCGCGAGCGCACAAGGGATGTGAACGGCTCGGCGGTTTCCCACACGGCGTCGCTGAGTGAAAACTCCGTGCGCTCCGGGAACGGATTTTCCTCGTCGAGCCGCGAGAGCGTCACCAGATCGGAAATAAGCCGCGAGAGCCGGACGCTCTGGGATTGGATATTTTTTACCCACTCATCGTCCTCATACTCCATCGCGAGCACATCCGCGCTCGTTGATATGGCGGTCAGCGGCGTTTTCAGCTCGTGGCTGGCGTTGGTGATGAACTGCTTCTGCATGGCGAGATTGCGCATATACGGCGCAATGGCGCGCCGCGAGAAGAGCAGCACGAGCAGAAACACAACGACCAGACACCCGCCCGCCACCGCAGCGGTGATCCAGAAAAGCGCGCGGATCGAGTGCAGCTCGCGTTCGGAGTTGAGGAAAATGACGCTCGTGCCGTCGCCGGAGGCAGCAACGAGATAGCGGTACCCCTTATAATAGCCGTGCTGCCGGGAGAGCGCGAGCACGTCGGCGGCATACGTCTCGGCTTCGTCGCGCGAGATGGAGGCGATGAAATCCTGATCGACCTGCGAAAGCTGACCGTCGGCATCGTACCACACAGAGAAATACCGGAACATATACGGCACTTCCGACGAGAAGTTCTTCCCGCCGCCGATGCGGGGAACCGGAACATTGCCGTCCGGGAGCGCGGCGCCGACCTCCCCGTCGGGCTTGTCCGGCGGTGTTTCGCCGTTCGTGGGCGCGCTTTGCGAGCCCAGCGCGAGCAGCTGCGATAGCGTATCGTCCTGCTGCGAGGCGACGCTCCGGTAATTCCCGGCATTCACCACGCAGAATAGAACAAGAATTACGGCAGTAAATGCCGCCATGGCCGCGCCGACAAACCGGCGTTGCATTTTCTTCAGCATGAAGTTTCCTCCAGCGTATACCCCGCGCCGCGGATGGTTTTGATCTCGATACCGGAGCCGATCTCCCGCAGCTTTTTGCGCAGGAAGCCGATGTACGTCCACACGACGTCGATCTCCGCGTCGCTGTCGAGCCCCCAGATTTTGTCCATGAGCCGTTCGGCGGAGAAGATCTGGTGCGGGTGGCGCAGAAACAGCTCCATGAGCTGGAATTCCTTGTTGTTCAGGCGCACCTCGCCTCCAGCGGCGCGCAGAATATAGGCGCTTGCGTCCAGCGTCGTGCCGCCGAAGGAGAGCACGTCCGGCGCATAGGCGCTGCTGCGCCGCACGAGCGCACGTACCCGCGCGAGAAATTCACCCGCCGCGAAAGGCTTCGGCAGATAATCGTCCGCCCCGGCGTCCAGCCCCGCGATGCGGTCTTCGATCTCGCTCTTAGCCGTGAGAAAGAGCGCCGGCGTCGTGATGCCGCGCCGCCGCGCCTCCGTGAGCACAGAAATGCCGTCCATGCCGGGCATCATGATGTCAAGCACGAGCGCATCGTATTCGCCCGCGCAGATATAGTCGAGCGCGTCCGTACCGTTGTGGACAACGTCCACGGAATATTTGTTCTTTTCGAGCATGAGCCGCAGCGCTTTCGCGATGCTCACCTCGTCCTCGGCAATGAGAATGCGCATAGAGATCCCTCCCTTGATGGATATAATATCATATTCCAAGCTGAAATGCGCCTGAAAAAATCCGGTCGAAAAAAGTTTTTCTTTTCGCTGCGTTCGCTGCGCGCTTTTACAATTTGTTTTTCGGTTTTTTCGATTCGGTTTCAGGTGTGCCCGGTATTATGCAGCCATGCTCCACAGCACGGGAAAGCGCGAATGACCCGGCGCTGTGTTTAA
>CAVIVK010000122.1:0-4385 GCA_963645975.1 Bifidobacteriaceae bacterium
GTTATAGGCGGTGAGGTTCGTGATCTGCATACCGGCGATGTCCAGAATGGACATGAAGCAGCCGGTGAAGATCACGGCGATGGGGTTGTTCACGGCGAGCAGCGCCACGGCAATGCCGTTGAAGCCCGCCGCCGGGAGGGTCTGGTACGTTGTCCAGAAGAACTCGGTATTGCCGGAGAGGTAATAGAGCGAACCGGCAGCACCGGCGAGGCCGCCCGCGATCGCCATGGAGAGAATGATGTTGCGCTTGTCGTGGATACCGGCGTAGCGCGCCGCGTGGCGGTTGGCGCCGCAGGCGCGCAGCTCATAGCCGAACGTCGTTTTTGTGATCACGATGTACACGAGGATCGCAAGCAAGATCGCGATCACGATGCCGCCGTTCACCTGCGAGCCCGGAAAGAGCTTATCCAGCCCGAGCTTGGAGGTGGCAACGTTGTTGTAAGCCGTTTTGTAAATGTAGCCGGACTTGGTGTTCTCCACCATGTTCTTGAGATTGCTGATATCAAAGAGCCAGGTAACGACGTTCGCCGCGATCCAGTTGGTCATGATGCAGGCGATGACCTCGTTGATGTTCAGCAGCGCCTTGAGCATGCCGGGGATCGCGCCCCAGAGCGCGCCCGCCGCCATGCCGCCGAGGAACGCCAGCAGCCAGATGATCACGGGGGACACCTGCTCGGACGGGATGCTCAGCGCGATGAAGAGCGTGGCGCACGTACCGGCGAGATACTGTCCCGGCGCGCCGATGTTGAAAAGGCCGGTTTTGAACGCCGTCGCCACGGAAAGACCCGTGAGGATCAGCGGCGTGGCGCGGAAGAGCATGTTGCCGATGCTCGTGGGGTTGAAGCCGAAGGTCAGCGCGCCGGAGGCGTCGCGTCCGGTGCTGAAAAGTCCGAACAGTACGAGCCGGATGCCCTCCCATGCGCTCTTGAGTCCGAGCGATTTGTTGGAAACGCCCACAACAAGGATGAGCACCGCGCCGACCAGAAGGCCGATGAGGATGGAGAGCAGCGAAGCGATGACCGAACGCGTGCTGTCCTTATGCCAGAAGGAGGTCTTTTGTTCTTTCATTTCTTCTCCTCCCCGTTCTGCCGCTTTGCGCCGGCCATGTAAAGGCCGAGCTCTTCCACGGTAACTTTCTTCGGATCGAATTCGCCGACGATCTCGCCCTCGTACATCACAAGGATACGGTCGGAGAGATTCATGACCTCGTCGAGTTCCAGCGAAACGAGCAGAACCGCTTTCCCCTCGTCGCGCTGCGCGACGAGCTGCTTGTGGATGTACTCGATCGCGCCGACGTCCAGACCGCGCGTCGGCTGCACCGCAACGATCAGCGGCAGCTCGCGGTCGATCTCGCGCGCGACGATCGCCTTCTGCTGGTTGCCGCCGGACATGCTGCGCGCGATCGTCACCGGCCCCTGGCCGGAACGGATGTCGTATTCCTCAATGAGCTTATCGGCGTACTTGCGCACCTCGTCAAAGCGGATGAAGCCGCCGTGCTGGAATGCGGGCTCATAATAGCGCTGCAATACAAGGTTCTGCTCGAGCGTATAGTCGAGCACGAGACCGTGCTTGTGGCGATCCTCGGGAATGTGGCTCATGCCCGCAAACGAGCGCTGACGGATGGAGGCGTGGGTAATGTCCTTGCCGAGGAGCGTGATCTTGCCGCCGGACGCCTTTTCGAGTCCCGTGAGCGCGTAAACAAGCTCGCTCTGGCCGTTGCCGTCGATACCCGCGATGCAGACGATCTCGCCGCGCCGGGCGGTGAAGGAAACGCCTTTCACGGCGTCATTTTTGTGCAGCTGCGACGGTACGGTGAGATTTTCGACCTCCAGCACCGGCTCGCCGGGCTTGGCGGGCGTCTTGTCCACCACGAGCTGTACCGGGCGGCCGACCATCATGCGGGAGAGCTCTTCCTTCGTTGTCTCGCTCGTGTTGACGGTACCGATGTACTTGCCCTTGCGCAATACGGTCACGCGGTCGGAGACCTCCATGATCTCGTTGAGCTTGTGGGAAATGAAGAGGATGCTCTTGCCCTCTTTCGTCAGCCCGCGCATGATCTGCATGAGCTCTTCGATCTCCTGCGGCGTGAGCACCGCGGTCGGCTCGTCGAAAATAAGGATCTCGTTATCGCGGTAGAGCATTTTGAGAATCTCCACGCGCTGCTGCATGCCGACGGTGATATCCTCGATCTTCGCATCGAGATCGATCTTCAATCCGTAGCGGTCGGAAAGCTCCTGTACCTTCTTGCGGGCGGTCTTCTTCTCCAGAAAACCGAGCTTCGTGTCCTCCGCGCCGAGGATGATGTTGTCGAGCACCGTGAACACATCGATCAGCTTGAAGTGCTGGTGCACCATGCCGATGTGAAGCGCCGTGGCGTCGTTGGGGTCGTTGATCTTGACCTCCTTGCCGTCCTTTTTGATGATGCCCTCTTCCGGCTGATACAGGCCGAAGAGAACGCTCATCAGCGTGGACTTGCCCGCGCCGTTCTCTCCCAGCAGAGCGTGGATCTCGCCCTTTTTCAGCTGCAGGGTAATGTCATCGTTTGCCTTGATTCCGGGGAATACCTTGGTAATGTGGAGCATCTCGATCACATACTCCGGCGTCGTGTCCATGTCCCCACCTCCCTTTCTCTTTCTCCAGCAGATTTGCTGCACAAGGAATCGCAATGTGCATTTTCATTTATTATATATATATTACAAACAAATTGCAAGAATTAGCTCCCATTTCCAATGCAAAAAGAAAAGCGGCGGGAAGGAAAAACCTTCCCGCCGTTGGCGTGGGTAAAATTACTCGACGATGTTCAGAGCAACGTGCTCGGTGGAATCGAGGTTGTCGTAGTTGTTGTCGATGACGAGCTCGCCGGAAACGATCTTCTGGAACATTTCCTCGTACTCCTCAACGCTCCAGTTCTCGAGAGACCAGGTATCGACCGGCAGGCCGACAGCGTTCTGGGCAGCGCCCATGGTCACGCACTGGTTGCCGTAGGTCTCAGCCCAGGTTCCGTCGTAAGCGGCGGTCAGAGCCAGGTAAGCGGCCTCGCCGATGCCCTTGAGGGCGGAGGTGACGACGGTGTCGGACTGGCTGGACTGGTCAACGTCAACGCCGATAACGTAAGCGTCGTTGGCAGCCGCAGCAGCGGTGATGGAGTCAAAGATGGAGCCGCCGCAGGAGAAGACGATCTCGGTGCCGTTCTCATACCAGCCGGAGACGAGGGTCTGCAGCTCGGGAGAAGCCTGGAAGGAAGCGCCGTACAGCCAGGTGTAGTTCATGGCAACGTTCACGCCCTTAACGGCAGCCGCAGCTTCGGCGCCCTGGACGTAGCCGTAACCGTAACGGCAGCACGCAGCGTTCGTTCCGCCGCCGCCGCCGCAGAAGCCGAGCTTCGTGAAGCCTTCCATAACGGCAGCATAACCGGCGAGGTAGCCGCACTGCTCTTCCTGGAACGCGATGGCAGCAACGTTATCGAGGCCGAGAGACCAGCCGTCGATGAACACGAACTTCACTTCGGGGTAATCCTTGGCAGCCTGCTCAAGCGCAGCAGCCTGCAGGAAGCCGGCGCAGACAACGACGTTCGCGCCGTTCTCGGAAGCGGCCTTCATGGCGTCATAGCGGTCGTCATCGGTCGCCTGATCGCCGTTGGCGGGCTGGTAGTACTTGTAGCTCAGGCCGTTCTCGTAGGCATACAGCTTGACACCGTTCCAGGTGCCCTGGTTGAAGGACTTATCCTTGAGCTGGCCGACGTCGGTGACGAAGGCAACTTCATATTTGCCGTCGGCGGAGGTCATGGTGTCCTCGATGTCGTCGGCGTTGACGGTCGCGGGCTCTTCCGCGGGGGCTTCGGTGGGCTCTTCCGCCGGAGCTTCGGTGGCAGCGGGCTCTTCGGTCTTGGGCTCTTCGGTCGCAGCCGGGGCGGCGGTGGTGCCGCAGGCAACGAGGGCAAAGACCATGACAAGAGCCAGAATCAGGGCAAGGATCTTTTTCATGTAGAATCTTTCCTCCTTATAATTTGTCCCTTTTCGGGACTTTCGCAACGGTGATTATACCATGTCCGGGCGGTATATGCAAGGTCTGTCCTCCGCCTCCCCGGCGGAAATCCTCGACTTTTTTGTCCATTCGCCCCGCCCGTCCTCGCGGGAATTTCAAGTGTTTTTCAGCTGCGGACAGCCACTTCCAGCGCCAGCTCCATCATGTCGCGGAAGGAGGTCTGGCGCTCCTCGGCGGTCGTCTCCTCGCCGGTGATGATGTGGTCGGAAACGGTGCAGATGGCAAGCGCCTTCTTGCCGGCGCGCATCGCGTTCAGATAAAGCGCGGCGGATTCCATCTCGATGCCGAGCACGCCCATTTTGATCCACGCGGCGCTCGCCGTTTTGTCGTCATCGTAGAAC
>CAVIVK010000122.1:4395-7186 GCA_963645975.1 Bifidobacteriaceae bacterium
TGTCGGAGGAGAGCAGATTGCCGACGGCGTAGCGCAATCCGCGTTCTTCCGCGATGTCGGCGGCGGTACGCAGCAGGCCGAAATCGGCAATCGGGGCAATCGCGCCGCGGCAGCCAAACTGGGAGGCATAGGCGGAATTGGTGCACGCGCCCTGCGCGAGAATGATGTCGCGCACGTGCAGCTTTTCGCTCAGCGCCCCGACGGAACCGACGCGCAGGATGTTCTCCACGCCATAGAAGTTATAGAGCTCGTAGCTGTAAATGCCGATGGTGGGCATACCCATGCCGCTGGCCATAACGCTCACCGGCACGCCCTTGTAGGTTCCGGTATAGCCCTGGATGCCGCGGACGTTGTTGACGAGGCGGCGGTCGTCGAGGAAGTTTTCGGCGATGTACTGCGCGCGCAGCGGGTCGCCGGGCATCAGAACGGTTTTGGCGAAATCGCCGGGGGCAGCGCTGTTATGCGGTGTAGACATGATGATCTTCTCCTTTTATATGGCGAATGGTGTTACTTCTGCGCTCTTTCGGCGCGCTCGCGCGCGATACGCTTGCGCCAGCAGGCGTGGCACATGGCGATATAGGAGTCGTTCCCGCCGAGGAACACCTGCGCGCCCTCGGTGACGACATGGCCTTCGCCGTCGATACGGGCGTTGACCGTGGCCTTCGAGCCGCATTCGCAGATGGTCTTGATCTCCGTGATGGAGTCGGCCAGCTCGAAGAGACGGCGCGAGCCGGGGAAGAGGTGCGTGAGAAAGTCGGTGCGCAGCCCGAAGCAGAGCACCGGCAGATTTTCCTCGTCCACGAGCTGCCGCAGCTGCTCGATCTGCTCCGGGGTGAGGAACTGGCATTCGTCCACAATCACCACGTCGTGATGGCCGCGCGCGGCGTAAAGGTCGCGGATATCATCCTCCGGGCGGACGACATCGGCCACAGCCTCCAGCCCGATGCGCGAGCGGAGCAGCGTTTCGCCGTCGCGGCTGTCGATGGAGGGCTTCAAAAGCCACACGTCCATGCCGCGCTCCTCATAATTGAATTTGGTGATGAGCGCCTGAGCGGTCTTGCTCGAGCCCATCGCGCCGTATTTGAAATAGAGCTTCGCCATTTCTGCGGGCATCTCCTCTCGGTACTTTTAGAATTCCGAGGAGATTTTACCGCAAACCGGGACACAAGTCAACGAGAGCGCATACGCTGGAATACGATTTTGGATAGGAGTGGTGCATTATGCGCTTTGCCATCACCGGCACGGACGCCCGTTTTCCCCCGCTGCGGAAGCTCCTGCTTGCCGACGGCCACGAGATCACCGACCCGGCCTCCGCCGACATGGTCATCCCGCCGCCGTGGGATCCCTCGGCGCGGTACGCTCATTTGGAGGAATATCAGATTGCGAACGCCCGCCTCACCGCCGAGGGCGCCATCGCGCTGCTGCGCCCGGAAACAGGACTCTCCGGCGCGCATGTTCTGCTGCTCGGCTACGGGCGGATCGGCCGCCTGCTTGGCAGGGAGCTGCAAAAAGCCGGCGCTCTCGTCACCGCCGCGGCGCGCTCGAGCAAGCAGCGCGCGTGGGCGGAGGCGGTAGGCATCGAAGCCCTGCCGCTCGACGCGCTCTCCGGCGCGCTCGACCGTTTTGACGTCATCATCGGCACGATCCCCGCGCCGGTGCTCACCGAGCCGCTGCTCGCGCTCGTGCGAAAAGACGCGCTGCTGCTGGAGCTTGCCTCCGCGCCCGGCGGGATCGACGCCGCCGCAGCGCACGAAAGGGATCTTCGTTACATCCGCGCACCGGGTCTTCCCGCGAAGTACGCGCCCGAGCGCGCCGCGCTTATATTGCGCGATGCGGTATACGCCGCCGCGGCGCAGCCGCTCCCCCGGCTCGGTCTCGCCGTCACCGGGTCGCATTGCACGTTCTCCCGCGCGCTGGAGGCGTTCCGCCCGCTGAAAAAGGACTACACGCTCGTACCGATCCTCTCCGGCGCAGCGGCGGGGACGGACACGCGCTTTTTCGCCGCCTCTGCCTTTCGCGCGGAGCTCGAAGCGTTCTGCGGCCGCGAGGCGGTGGATACGATCGTCAAGGCGGAGCCTCTCGGCACAAGTCAGAGGCTTGACGCGCTGCTCGTAGCCCCGTGCACGGGCAATACGCTCGCAAAGCTTGCCCGCGGCGTCACGGACACCGCCGTCACGATGGCGTGCAAGGCGCATCTGCGAAACGGCGCGCCGCTCATTCTCGCCATTTCCACAAACGACGGTCTCTCCGGCTCCGCGGAGAGCATCGCGGCGCTTTTGCAGCGCAAGAACGTGTACTTTGTCCCCTTCCGGCAGGACGCGCCGCACCAGAAGCCGTTCTCGCTCCAGAGCGACTTTGACCTTCTCGGCGAAACGATAAAAGCGGCCATGGAAGGCCGCCAGCTCCAGCCGGTGCTGCTGTAAAAATCAAGACCACCGGCTCAACCGGTGGTCTTGATTTTATCGCGGATCTCGCCCATGAGATAGAGCGAGCCGCAGGCGACGACGGGCGTTTTCCCGCCGCTTTCCTCCAGCGCGCGGCGCACGCCCTCCGCTGCCGTCTCGCACGGGACGGCGGGCGCGCCCTTCGCGCGCAGATACGCGCAAAGCTCGTCCGCGCCCAGCGCGCGGGGCGAATCCGGCGTCAGGCAGATAAACTTTTTCCCATACGGCAGCAGCCGCGCGAGCATCGTTTCATAATCCTTGTCCGCGAGCACGCCGAGCAGAAATACGACCTTCTGCCCCGGCAGGTACTCGTCCAGACTGCACGCGAGCGCTTCAACGCACTGCGG
>CAVIVK010000123.1:0-2702 GCA_963645975.1 Bifidobacteriaceae bacterium
GTACTGACGCACACAGTAGGCATTGCCCTCGCCGTCCACCGGGAGGATGCACGCCCCGCCCGGATGCTCCACGATCTCGCGGAACGCCTCCGAGCCGTCCGGCAGGCGCACGCGGTCGAGACCGACGTTTATAATGATCCCCTCATACGTGTTGAGGCGGCGCAGCTTTTTTTCCGTATAATCCATAACCACGATCTCCTTTTTCCGCGGCGCGGAGACATTTCATAACAAGGTATTTTACCACGCCCGCCGCAGCTTTTCCAGCTTTTTTCACTATTTATCGGCGGCAGAGGGGCGTATAATGGGGAAAAACGTTCTTCGGGAGGGTTTTTATGCAGAAAAAAGCGAAAAGCGAGCAGGCGCTCGCGCTGCGTGTGCCGGGACATCCGGGGCTTTCCGACGCCAAAAGGCTCGTGTTCGCCGCGCTCGGGGAGGCCGACTGGGGCGCGCTGGAGATCGAGATCATCGCCGGGCGGGAGGAGAGCCTGCTGCTCGCGCGCCCGGCGAGCGGCGTTTACATATCTCGCGAGGCACTTTCCCGGCTTACCGCGCACGGGCGGTGAAATTCTCTCTTTTTCGCTCTTGACAGGCATGGTATAATACTTTTGCTGCCAAGGCGGAGGAGGTGGAAGGCCATGCCGAAAAAAGAAGGGATCAAGGAGATCGCTTCCAACCGCAAGGCGTTCCACGACTACTTTGTGCTGGAACGCTTTGAAGCGGGCATTGAACTGTTCGGAACGGAGGTAAAATCCATCCGTGCCGGGCAGGTGAATCTGAAGGACAGCTACTGCACGATCCGCGAAGGCGAGCTCTTCGTGCGCGGCATGCATGTGAGCCCTTACGAAAAGGGCAACATCTTCAACCGCGACCCGGTGCGCACACGGCGGCTGCTGATGCATAAGCGGGAGATCCGCAAGCTCGGCGAGCGCGTGGCGCAGGACGGCGTGGCGCTCGTGCCGCTCTCGCTGTACTTCAAGGACAGCCGCGTCAAAGTGGAGCTCGGCCTCTGCAAGGGCAAAAAGCTGTACGATAAGCGCGATTCGGACGCCGAGCGCAACGCGAAGCGGGACATGGACCGCGCCATGAAAGAAAGGAATTTCAAAGAATGAGCAATCCTGTTGTGACCATCGAAATGGAAAACGGCGGCATTATCAAGGCCGAGCTTTACCCCGAGATCGCGCCGGAGAGCGTTCGCAACTTCATCTCTCTCATCAACAAGGGCTTTTATGACGGGCTGATCTTCCACCGCGTCATCCCCGGATTCATGATCCAGGGCGGCGACCCGGAAGGCACCGGCATGGGCGGCCCCGGCTACCACATTTACGGCGAGTTCCGCGGCAACGGCTTCAAGAACGATCTCAAGCACAAGCGCGGCGTTTTGAGCATGGCTCGTTCCATGTTCCCCAACAGCGCCGGAAGCCAGTTCTTCATCATGCATGAGGACGCCCCGCATCTCGACGGGCAGTACGCCGCGTTCGGCGCCGTCACCGAGGGCATCGAGGTCGTTGACCAGATCGCCGGCACGCGCACCGACCGCAACGACCGTCCCATGGAGCCGCAGGTCATGAAAAAGGTCACTGTGGAGACCTTCGGCGAAGTTTACCCCGAGCCGAAGAAAAGATAAAAAGATACAGGTAAAGATTTTCTGAATCTTCCTTGTCCCAAAGAATAAGGGGATATTTATTCAAACTTCTTCCTTATTCCAAAAAGAAGGGGTCCTCAAGGGGGAACATGGTTCCCCCTTGAAGTTGCCTCGCCGAAGGCGATCCTGCCGTTTCCGCAGAAACGGCGGCAACTAGGGGGCGTACCGGTTTCGACGGGGATGCGGAGATTGGAATAGCGGGCGGATGCGCCTACCATCCTTAAAATGGGCAATTATAAATTAAAGAACAACGATAACGTTGCTCTGGCCGCGGCTTAAGCCGTGACCCGTCCCCTCCGGGAGTGCCTCGGCCCGGAAGCGGGGCGTCGATGAGAGGCGGACGTGAGCGCGCAAAGCTTTGAGCGCGCCATGCATAATGAAGCTACCCGACTTGCCGTCTTGACGTTTGGCCGGTGACGAGGGAAACAGGGATGCGGAATCCCAAAACAAGCGTCTGCGCCCGGAGAAGTTCCCTTTGAAGCGTTTTCGGACAGGAGTTCAACTCTCCTCGCCTCCACCATAAGTCCGCCGTAATTTCTATTGAAATTACGGCGGACTTTTTTGCTTGAAAGGCTGCATTATGGTAAAATGATTTTGACAAATCGGAATTTTTAAGGAGGTCTCCATATGAAGAGAGCATTGATTTTTATTTTGATGACTGTTTGTATATTGGGAATGTCCGCCTGCGGCAGCAAAGACGCCATGCCAGAAACATCAGATTCTGTCAGCAATCCGGTTCAGATTACAGATACCAGTAATCTGAATGGGGAAAAAATCTGGTCTGAACAAGATATTGCGTCTATGTTCTCTCTTGTGCAAGAAATAGATTGGGAATACATAGACTGTGTTTTAATTCCAGATCATGCTAGTGACCGCATTGGTGCAGTACTCTTCCGGAACGATAAGGAGAAAACAAGCAATGTTGCGTTCTTTGATGCAGACGGATACTTTCAACCGTATGGCACATATGCAAGAATGTCTGACGAACCTGATTTTCAGTATCTCGGAGATGGTGCAGTAACATTTAAGCTGGAAACAGAAGCTGGTATAATCTATAACT
>CAVIVK010000124.1:0-1147 GCA_963645975.1 Bifidobacteriaceae bacterium
TGAGTTCCTTGCGGCTCTGGGCGCGGCGCTGCTCATCCTCGAGCGAGGCTTTGAGCCGCGCGGCCATGCGGTCCACGGCGTCGCAGGCGCTTTTGAATTCGTCCGCGCCGGTATAGGCGATGGGCGTATCCAGATCGCCGCGCTCGATGCGCTCTACCCCGGCGACGAGTGTATCGAGCGGCTGCTCAATGTGCCGGAAGAGAGAACGTGTGAGATAAAGGTTCGTAAATACGATCGTCAGCAGCAGCGCCGCGGCGACCGCGCCGATATAGATCCAGAGGAACACCTCAAAATTCGAGAATGTTGCCTCGTACTGCTCGAGCGTCATGTGCATTTCCTGCAAACTGAGCCCCAGACGCGGGAGGTATGTCGTCTCTAAAATGTAGAGCGCGACACCCGCGCCGAGGATGAGCAGCACCGCCGCAATGAGCAGCGGCACAAGGAACATGCAGAGATTGGATCGCGCCAGCCGTTTCCGTATCGTCATACTTCTCTCACCTCAACAGTCAGTATAGCAGATACGGAAACGGAGTGCTTTAAAAATGTTTAAAATTATGCGCTTACGATGTTGTAGTACGCCTTCGCCGTCAGGCGGTAGACGATCGTATAGAGCAGCGCGAACACGCCGAAGCTCACAAGTGTCGTAGTGACAAAGAGGCCGACATTGTAGAGCGAGAACAGCTCAAGCAGCCGCCGGATCATCGGGAAGGCAAAAGCAAGGTGCACGCCCGCCAAAAGGAGCGGCAGGAAGAACACGGTGAGCAGCTGGGAATTGATGCTGCGGCGGATCTCCTTTTTCGTCATGCCGACCTTCTGCATGATCTCAAAGCGCTTCTGATCCTCGTAGCCCTCGGAGATCTGCTTATAATAGAGGATCAGTACCGCCGCGAGCATGAACACGAGCGTGAGCATGATGCCGATGAAGAAGAGTGCGCCGTAGCTGCCATAAAAATCGTCGCTCGCCTCCGCGCGGGAGTTTGTCATGAGATAACTGTAGCCAAAGCTCTCGTCCTCCGGCTCCTCCGGCGCAAGCTGGCCCACGGCGCTGGTGAGCTCCCATTCAAGCTCCATGCTCGCCTCGTCGTCCAGGCCGGTATCAAAGCCGTAGATCCACTTGAATTGCAGCAGCGCCATGTCGTCCTCGTCC
>CAVIVK010000124.1:1157-9818 GCA_963645975.1 Bifidobacteriaceae bacterium
CGGCGGCAGGCGGGTCGTTCACGATAAGCGTGATCTGCGCAATGAGCCCGCCGACGCTCGGCGGAACAATGCTGCCGTTTTGCACGGCCTTGACGCGCCAGGTGTGGGAAACATCTTCCATCGAGAGCGTCAGCGTGTCGCGGTTATAGGAGCACTTGTTTGTCAGCAAAAGCACCTCATCATCGGCAAGGGAAACCTTCTCCCCTGTCTTGGCCGCGTAATCTTTCGTGGAGATAATATAGAAATCGCGGATGTCCGCATACGAGACCGAAGCGCCCACGCGGCGGTAATAGCACTGCGCCGTATCGCCGTCCAGGAGGCCGGAGACATTGATGAAGCGGTAATCCTGCACATTCTCCACCGGAATGCCATGCTCTGCGGCATAGTCTGCAATGCCTTTGCGGTAGATATCCAGATTGGCGTCCTCAAGCTGTGTGCTGTTCTGCGCGCCGAGCGTGATGTTCGTCTCGCGCGGGTAGCGCGTCATGACGGCGTCCTCCGCGCCGAAATAGAGGCACGAGGAAGAGGAGATCATCACGAGGATCATCGTTGCGATGATGCACACACTCGCGAGACCCGCGCCGTTTCGCTTCATGCGGTACGCCATGGAGGAGACGGATACAAAGTGCTCCGGCCGGTAGTAGTACTTCTTATTTTTTTGCAGCACGCGGCAGAGCAGAACGCTGCCCGCAACGAGCAGAAGATACGTGGCGATAATAACGAGGATCACGGCCACAAAGAACCAGATCATCGCGTCGAGCGGGTTGGTGATGCTGATAGCGAGATAGTACGCCGCGGCGAGGATCACGACGCCCGCAAGGCCGAGCAGCCAATTGGCGCGCGGCGGCTTTTCGCCGACGGACTCGCTGCGCAGCAGCGCCACGGCGCTGCTGCGCCCGACGCGGATGACCGTGGAAATCCAGATAACCGCGAAAATGATCGCATAGAGCCAAAGCGTGCGGAGAATGGAATCGACGTCGATGCGGATGCGGTAATTGATATCGCCGCCGAGCATATTGAGAAGGCCAAGCTCCGCGAGCTTGGAGAGGATAATGCCGAGCGCGAGACCGAGCACGAGCGAGAGCACGGCGGTAATCAGGCTCTCCCACGTAACGATGCGCGCAAGATTCCGCTTGCCCATGCCGAGGACATTATAGAGGCCGAACTCGTGCGTCCGGCGGCGGACAAGGAACGAATTGGTATAGTAGAGGAAAATTGCGGAGAACGCGGCAATAACAAAGCTGCCGAGATTGAGGATCATACCGGCGCTGCTGGAGCCGCGCGGCAGCAGCGCGCACGTCTCCGGCGAGCCGAGGAACGAGAGAATGTAAAACATCATCACCATGCAGATGCAGGTGAGCAGATACGGGGTAAAAAGCCGCTTATTCTTGCGCAGGCCGTCCCACGCGAGACGCGGGTAGAGAGCGGTTTTCATCGCGCCTCACCGCCTCCCGCGAGCATCGTGAGCGTTTCGGAGATGCGCTGATAGAAAAGTTCGTTCGTGGCGTCGCCGCGGTAAAGCTGGTGGAACACCTCGCCGTCGCGGATGAAGAGGACGCGCCCGGCGCAGCTTGCAGCCTTGACGGAGTGCGTGACCATGAGGATCGTCTGCCCGCCGCGGTTCACCTCGCCAAAGAGGCGGAGCAGCTCGTCCGTGGATTTGCTGTCGAGCGCGCCGGTCGGCTCGTCGGCCAGCAGGATGCGGGGCTTTGTGATGAGCGCGCGGGCGACGGCGGCGCGCTGCTTCTGGCCGCCGGAGACCTCATAGGGGTACTTTTTCAAAAGCTCGCGAATGCCGAGCGTATCGGCAATGTCAACGAGGCGGGTGCGCATCTCGTCGTAGCTCTTGCCGGCGAGGACGAGCGGGAGATAGATGTTGTCCTCGAGCGTGAACGTGTCGAGCAGGTTGAACTCCTGAAACGCAAACCCGAGATGGTCGCGGCGGAACGCCGCGGCGTCGCTCTCGCGGATTTTGGTAAAGTCCCGCCCGTCGAGCAGCACCGTGCCGGCGGTGGGCTTGTCGAGCGCGGCGAGAATGTTGAGAAGCGTCGTTTTGCCGCTGCCACTCTCGCCCATGATGGCGACGTACTCGCCCTCGTTCACGGAGAAATTGACGTTGCGGAGCGCCTCGACCGCGTTGCCGCCGAAGCGGGTCTTATATACCTTTTTCAGCCCGGAAACTTCCAGTAAGCTCATAATAAGAATTCCCTTCCTTTTGTTTTCTGGCGTCAGTATAACGAAAAAAGCCGACCCGCTCCATCGGATCGGCTTACACTCGCGAGGCAAATCCAACATTTCTGTCACATTTACTCTACGGTGATCTTCTTTTCTTCCAATTCGATGCGGATCGTCGTCCCCTCGCCGGGATGTGACTCCGCCGTGATCGTGTGGCCGAGATTTTGGCAGATGCGGCGGCAGAGATAGAGCCCGATGCCGCTCGCGCGCTTGTCCGCGCGCCCCTGCAAGCCGGTGTAGCTGCGCTCAAAGATGCGCGGCAAGTCCTCCGGCGCAATGCCGATGCCGGTATCGCGGATGCAGAGCGTTTTCGGCTCTTCGAGATATACGGAAACACCGCCCTCCGGCGTATACTTCAGGGCGTTCGAAAGCACCTGCTCGATGACGAACGAGAGCCACTTCTCGTCCGTGAGTACGCGCACTTCGCTCGGCGTATAGTCAAGCGTCAGGCGGCGCGCGATGAACTCCCCAGCGAAGCGCCGGAGCGCCGGGCGGACAATGTCGTCGAGCTTCGTTTCGCGAAAAACATAGTCTGTCCCCTCGCCTTCGAGCCGAAGGTATGTGAGCACCATTTCGACATACTGCTCAATGCGCCCAAGATCGGAGAGCAGACGGCGGGCAAAGTCGCTGTCCTCGCTCTGGAGGCGAAGACGCATGGCGGCGATGGGCGTTTTGATCTGGTGCGCCCAGAGCGTGTAGTATTCGAGCATATCTGCCCGGTCGGCGGCGGCCTTTGCCGCGGCGTCCGCGCTCTGGCGGCAGAGGCTCTGTACGATCGCCTGATAGTCTGTCTCCGGCACGCTCTCCGCGCCCGGCAGCACGCCGATGAGCTCCGCCGCCGTGCTTTCCAGCTGCGAGAGCTCTCGGTGGAGCTTATACACGCGCCGGAAATCCAGCGCGAGCGCCGCAAGACCGAGCAGCAGCGCGAGCGCACACGGATACGCCACGGCGCGCAGCGGTAAATGGAAGAGCGCAAACGAAACAAAAATCAGCGCCGCCGTCAGCGCATAGAAGAAAAGCGCCCAGCGGCGGCTTTTTATATAGTCTCCCAGCAGCTTCATTTTTCCCCCACGGCGTACCCGACGCCGAACTTCGTCGTAATGAAATCATGCAGCCCCGCGTTTTCGAGCTTCTTGCGCAGGCGGCCGACGTTCACGGTGAGCGTGTTCTCGTCCACAAAAGAATCCGTCTGCCAGAGTGCTTCCATGAGTTTTTCACGGCTGACAATCTTTCCCTTATTCTGCATCAGCGTGAGCAGAATGCGGTATTCGTTTTTTGTGAGCTCAATGTGCTCGTCTCCATAGGTGAGCGTGTTGTCGCCGGTATTGAGGATCGCCCCGGCATGCTCGAGCACGGGCGCCGCCGCACCGAACTCATACGTTCTTCGGAGGAGCGAGCGCACCTTGGCAATAAGCACATTCGTATCAAAGGGCTTGGCGACAAAATCGTCGCCGCCCATGTTCATCGCCATGATGATATTCATATTATCGCTCGCCGAGGAGATGAATATGACCGGCACGGAGCTCACCTTGCGGATCTCCGCGCACCAATGGTACCCGCTCATGTACGGAAGCGACACATCCATCAACACAAGATGCGGCTGCACGCGCGCAAACTCCGCCATAACGGCGCGAAAATCGACAGCGCACGTGCAGTCCATCGCCCACAGCTTCATCTGCGTACAAATGGCATCGGCAAGGCTGCGGTCGTCCTCAACAAGAAAAATGCGGTGTTCCATAGTTCACTCCCTCTTTCGTTTTCGGCTCCACTATACCAGCGCCCGGCAGCCCCTGTCAACCGAGACTGCCGGAGCGGAGTTCCTGCCAACGCTCCCGCCGGGAATTCAGCGCACAGCGTAATAGAGTAATAGAAAATGTGCAGATCCGGGAGAGCGTCTGTCATACTCTCCCGGATCTGCACATTTTTCAGAATTTTTCGGTTTCTTTGACGCATTCGGTCTTGATGCGCCCGACCAGATATTGCAGCGCGTCGATCACGTGCGGGCGTATGTCGCCGCCGACGAGGACGTACATTATGTCGTCGCCCACAGAGAACTCACCTTCGTTGAGCCATACGCGGATATAGTGCACACCCGCAAGAGCGTAGGTAGCGGCGATCGCCGTCTCCACTTTTGCACGGTCATACGAGAACTCCATGCCGGTGACGGGCGCAGTATCCGGCGCGCCTTCGCGCGCGAGCGCTCTCGCCGTGGCGCGCACAACGCCGTTGTGCGTTAAATACATGCCGATCTTTTCGGCGGACGGATCCTTTTTCGCCTCACGCAGCCACTCGTCCATCGAGGGGCATTTCTTTCCGCAGCAGAAGGAATCCGCCAATTCCTTGCTGGTGACAGTATGATCCAAATTACTCTTCCTTTCGCTCGAAATCCCCGTGGACGCCGCCGCTCTTGCGCAGCAGACGGATATCGGAGATGACCATATCCTTCTGCACGGCCTTGCACATATCGTATACGGTCAGCGCCGCCGTGGATGCCGCCGTAAGCGCTTCCATCTCCACACCAGTACGCCCGTCGCAGGAGACCGTAGCCTCGATCTCCACGCTGCACCGGCTCTCATCAAGCCGGAGGGAAAGGTCGATGCCGTCGAGCAGAATGGGGTGGCACATCGGAATGAGGTCCGGCGTGCGCTTTGCGCCCATAACGCCCGCGATCTGCGCCACGGTGAGCACATCGCCCTTTTTCATGCCGCCGGAGCGGATGAGGTCAAACGTCGTCCGGTTCACAAGCACGCGCGCCGCGGCCGTCGCGGTGCGGCGGCTTTCCGGCTTTTCGCCGACATTGACCATTTTCGCGCGTCCCTCGTCGTTGAAGTGCGTAAAATCCTTCGGTTTTTCCATAATCGTGTTCTCCAGTATGAAATCGGTAATGGCCGGAATGTCCTCGTAGCCGAAGCGCGGCACAGGACTTTCCACATCCATATCGGTGATAACGGCAAGAAAGTGCTCGAGCGGCGCGGTAAAGCCCTTGCCGTTCTCCCGCCGCGCTACACCGATCTGCGGCAGGCTTTCGTTTTTGTAGCCTTCGATCAGAATGAGATCCACATCGCGGATACCGTCAAGCAGCCGGGGGAGCGAATGCTCGCCGAGTGCGACGCACGCCGTCTTCTCCGCAGAGCTCACCATGGTAATATCCGCACCCGCGTGGGTAAAGCGCCAGGAGTCCTTGCCTTCGTGGTCGATCTCAAACTGATGGCCATCGTGCTTGATAACGGCCAGACGTACACCGCGCGACTTGATCTCCCGGATGAGCTTTTCCAGGAGCGTCGTTTTGCCCGAGCCGGAATATCCGGCGAACGCCATAATGGGGATGCTTGTCATTTCACCCTCCGATCTCGTTCATGCTGCGCCCTGCATGACTGCGTGCATCGGCCGAAAGCGGATCATGGCACGCAGGCTTTGCAAGAATGGCCTCGCGCATTACGCGGCGCATGCCTTCCTCGTCAAGTCCCTTGATGGGGTACTCCTGATCCGAGTGCAGACACGGCTTGATCTTCCCGTCGGATGTGAGCCGGATACGGTTGCAGGCGGCGCAGAAATGGTGGCTCACCGCGCGGATGAGGCCAATGTTTCCCTGCGCTCCGGGGAGACGGTAAAGCTTTGCCACGCCGTCATCCTGCACAGTCTCCGTGAGCTGCGGCAGCGCCTTGAGCACCGCGTCGCCGGAGAGATAGGCGTTCGCGCCGAACACCTCGCTCGCCGTCATTGGCATGAGCTCAATGAAGCGCACATCCATGGGATAATACCGTGTCAGTTCTGCAAGCGCAGGTATTTCGTCGTCGTTGAAGCCGCCGATGAGCACCGCGTTGACCTTCAGATGCCGGAACCCCGCGTCATACGCCGCTTCAATGCCGCGCAGCGCCGACGAAAGCGTACCCCGGCGCGTGATATAGGCGTACTTTTCGGCGTTGAGCGTGTCGAGACTGATGTTCAGCCGGTGCACGCCCGCCGCGCGCAGCGGTTTGGCAAGCTCCGGAAGAAGGGTGGCGTTCGTTGTAACGCATACCTCGCGAATGCCGGGTACGGCGGCGCATTTTTCGCACAGGGACACGATGTTCTTTTTTACCAACGGTTCGCCGCCGGTGATGCGCAGCTTGTCGACGCCGAGCGAGGCCGCCGCGCGCACCGCATGGACCATTTCCTCCTCGGTGAGCATTTCGTCATGGCGCTTTGGACACACGCCCTCCTCCGGCATACAGTACCGGCAGCGCAGGTTGCACTTGTCCGTTACCGAGAGGCGGAGATAATGAATGGTTCTTCCGTAGCTATCGATCATATCAGAGAAGGAATCCTTTCAGCTTTGTTCCGGCATCGACCGGGCCGCTTCCGGCAGGAATGATCGCCATCACGTCACATCCGACGGCACTTGAGAGCACCACATTGCCCTGGTCGCCGCTGAGATCGATGAACATCTCCCCGCCGCGGATATGGAGCTTTCCGCGCAGGAAGCGTGTTACCGGGCTCTTCTTTTTAAAGCTCTCCCCCAGCGTCAGGGAGAGTTCCTCCGGCACATAGTACGAAAGCCCGGCCATTTTCCGGAGCACCGGCACAAGAACGCCATAATACGTTGTAAGCAAGGAGGCCGGATTGCCGGAGAGCGAGAGGATGAGCTTTCCCTCCCGAACGGCCAATGCACATGCCATGCCAGGCTTCATGTCGAGACCGCGCACAAGCGTTTCCGCGCCCAGACTTTCGATAGCGTCGGGTGTAAGATCGTAGTCGCCTGCCGAAACACCGCCGGTGGACACAACGGCATCGCACGTGCTCAGTCCCTTTTCGATCGCCGCAGCGATGCTTTCCACGCCGTCCGGGACGATGCCGAGATATTCGGTGTCGCAGCCGAGCGAGCGCATGGCCGCAATGAGCGTGTGCGCGTTGGAGTTGCGGATCTGGCCCGCGCCGGGCGTAGCGTCCGCCTCCACGAGCTCGGAGCCGGTGGAGAGCACGGCAATGCGGGGCTTTTTATAAGCGAGCGGCGCGGTCACCCCCTGCGCCGCGAGCGATCCGGCCAGCGCGGCGTCAATGCGCGTTCCCGCCGGAACGAGCAGCTCTCCACACCGAATGTCATCGCCGGCGCGGACAACGTTGTTGCCAATGCGCACGGGGGCGAAGAGCGTGACAGACGATTCGGTGAACTCCGTCTTTTCAAACATGATGACCGTGTCCGCTCCTTCGGGGATCGGCGCGCCGGTCATAACGCGGCTGGCTGTTCCGGCGGTGACGGGCTGCGTGGGCGCGCTCCCCGCAGGGATTTCCTCGACTACGCGCAGCGTTACCGGTGCCTCTTGCGAAGCACCCTTCACATCCTCGGCACGAAGGGCATAGCCGTCGTAAGGCGAGCGGTCAAACGGCGGGACATTTTCCGCCGCGCGCAGCTCCTGCGCAAGGACGCGTCCGGCACTTTCGTCGAGCGGCACACGCTCCGTCTCTCCCGGACAGACGAGCGACAGCAGCAGATCGCGGGCTTTCTCATAACTCGGTCGTTTCAGCACAGTATCTTCCTCCAAAGAGAATAATTATAATTCAAAAGGCCATCTCGAACGAGACGGCCTTAAAAAGCGGTATGCATACTACAGGGGTCATGCGCACGGCATCCCCCGGAAGTTCGTCGTCTCCTTCTCAAACACGGAAAGTCATGCCGTTTCCGGCAGGGCTCTGTCCCGCTTGCACGGGGACGGCCGCAGGCCATAGCTTTCGCCTTAGGCTGTACGGCTTGGAAACTTATTGGTTTTACGGTGTTCATTATACAAGCTGTATTAAATCCAGTCAAGTTATTCACCTATGGATATGTTTGGTAAGGGATAACAGTTTTTTTGCACGCAAAAAGGCCGCGCCGCACCCGTAAACGGGCAGCGCCGCGACCTTTCCTATCTTTTATCCCACAAGAAAGCGCGAGAGGAATTCGCGCGTTTTCGGGTCTTGCGGGTTTTCAAAAATGTCCTTCGGAGAGCCCTCCTCGCAGATGACGCCGTCGGCCATGAATACGACGTTTGTGGAAACATCGCGTGCGAACGCCATTTCGTGGGTCACAACGATCATGGTAAGCCCGTCTTTCGCGAGAGAGCGCATAACGTCGAGCACCTCGCCGACCATCTGCGGATCGAGCGCGCTCGTCGGCTCGTCAAAGAGCAGAACCTCCGGCTCCATCGCAAGCGCGCGGGCAATCGCCACGCGCTGCTTCTGTCCGCCGGAGAGCTGCGCCGGGCGGGCGTGGATGTACGGCGTCATGCCGACGCGCCCGAGATACTCCATGGCGGTTTTCTCCGCCTCCGCGCGGCTGCGCCGGAGCACCGACATCTGGCCGGTGACGCAGTTTTGGAGCGCCGTCATATTGTTGAAGAGATTGAAGCTCTGGAACACCATGCCGACCTTTGCGCGGTACTGCGAGAGATTCATTTCCCGCGCGGTGAT